>CAINCM010000132.1 GCA_903847005.1 uncultured Chloroflexota bacterium
CGGCTCGACCACGCGGGCGTTGAGACGTGAGGCGAGCCATGCAAGGTGGTAGGTCGGCTTCACGACATTGACGGGAGCGCTGAGGCTGTTCCCTGCAGAGTAGGTGGCGCGGATCTTCGTGATGGCATGCAGGTACGGCGCCACCGCTGGTTCGTCGAACGCGCTCGCGACCGCGTCGCGCCAGCGCGCCTGGCGGATGAGTGAGAAGTCGCTGAGCGCTGTACCCGAGGTGCTCGAGAGGGCGATGAGGTCGCGCACAACATGGATGCCGACGCCGCGCTGATCCGCTCCGTTGAAGAGGATGCGGTCGACTCCGCGCAGCAACTCCTTCAGGTCGCGACTTGTCGGGTCCACGGTGTGGTCCCACCAGAGCAGCGTCGGCAGATCGTGCAGAGAGAGTTGTGGAACCATGCTCGAGAGGTGACGTCCCGCTTCGCCGCTCGCATCGATCCAAAGCAGCTCCGTGCACGCCGACGTGCCGTCGCCGCGCGGCGTGACGGCGCAGAAGATCTCAAGACGTGCGTGGAAGGTGGGCGGACCCTCGGGGTCGCGCGGCACGATGAAGAGGGTGCGAGAGGGGTTCCTGGGGAGGCGTGCAAGCGCGCTCGCCGCGCCGACCGCTCGCTCTTCGCCCGGCGCCACCACCACGAGGTTCATCACGCCGGTGCGCACGGCAGCTGCCGTTGTGCCGTTCGCATCTTGTGGGCTGCCGGCACTGATCTGCTGACGAGATTCGGTGCTGCTCCAGATGCGCGCGAGGAGCGCATCCGCCTCTGCTACCGAGTGGGCGGTGGACTTCCAGCGGAGCGTGGTGAGTTCAGCGGCGCTGAGATTCATGGCGCGTCACAACCTGCGCCAGCGACGCCCCTCGCGGGTGAGGAGGGCATCCGCCGCATCCGGGCCCCACGTCCCTGCGCCGTAGTTCGGGAGCGCTGGCTCTGCGTCGGCAAGCCAGGCGTCCATGATCGGATCGACGATGCGCCATGCCGCCTCGACCTCGTCGGCGCGCGTGAAGAGCGACGCGTCGCCAAGGAGGGCGTCCAGGATGAGCGTCTCATACGCGTCCGGACTCTCCACCGAAAACGCGGAACCGTAGGCGAAGTCCATGTTCACCGGACGCACGTCGGTGCCCAGACCGGGGACCTTGGCGGCGAATCGGAGGAGGATGCCTTCATCTGGCTGAATGCGAATCACGAGCATGTTCGGTTCCGGCGCATCGCCCGTCGGTGAGAAGAGGCGCTGCGGAACATCCTTGAATTGAATCGCGATCTCCGTCGCGCGCTTCGGAAGTCGCTTTCCTGCGCGAAGATAGAAGGGGACACCCGCCCAGCGCCAGTCGTCGATCTCGAACCGCGCGGCGACGAACGTCTCCGTCTCAGAGGCGGGGTCGACCTCCGGTTCGCTGCGGTACCCGGCGACCTCGGTCGCACCGATCCATCCCGGTCCGTACTGTCCGCGGACCACGTGCTCCCGGATGGTGTCGCTGTTCAAGAGGCGCACGGCGCGGAGCACCTTCACCTTCTCGTCACGGAGGGCCTCCGCGTCCAGGGTGGCAGGCGGCTCCATGGCGACCAGGGTCAGCAGCTGCAGCAGGTGGTTCTGCAAGATGTCGCGGAGCGCACCCGTCTCTTCGTAGAACGCGCCGCGCCCCTCGACGCCGATCGTCTCGGAAACGGTGATCTGGACGTGATCGATGTAGCGGCGGTGCCAGAGCGGCTCGAAGATCAGGTTGCCGAATCGGAAGATCAGGATGTTGCGGACGGTCTCTTTTCCGAGGTAGTGGTCGATGCGGTAGACCTGACTTTCGCGGAAGACCTTCCCCACTTCGCGGTTGAGCTTCACCGCCGAATCGAGGTCTCGCCCGAACGGTTTTTCGATGACGACCCGGCGCCAGCCACTCTCGCCCGTCTCGTGATCAAGGCCGGCGGCACCGAGGCCGCGAACGATCTCCGGGAACGAAGAGGCCGGGGTCGCAAGATAGAAGAGTCGGTTCCCGCCGGTTCCAACGCTCGCGTCGATCTGGTCCAGGTGCCGACTCAGCGCGGCGTACGACTCAGGATCGTCGAACGCGCCTTTGACGTAGCTGATGCGCGAAGCAAACTCGCTCCAACGCGCATCGTCGATCGGCTTCACGCGAGCGTGCTGTTCGAGGGAGGCTCGAAGATCTGAGCGCATCGACGCATCGGTCGCGTCGCGCCGTCCGAAGCAGACGAGGGCGAACTTCTCCGGAAGGAGGTCGCCGGCCCAGAGGTGATAGAGCGCGGGGACGACCTTGCGGTGTGCAAGGTCGCCGGTTGCTCCGAACAGGACCACGGTGTTGGGATCGGGGACGCGTTCGATGCGCAGGCCCGATCGAAGCGGGTTCCCCTTGCTTCGCTTCGGTGCCGACTTCTTCCCTGCGCGTGCGATGCGAAGTTCGCGGATGGTACCGCCGCCGTCGCCCGCCTTGCCGCTCTTCACTCCGGCTTCACCGCGTGTCCGCCGAACTGGTTGCGCAGCGCGGCGAGCACCTTCGCGCTGTACGAGTCTTCCTGACGCGATCGGAATCTCGTAAGGAGCGAAAGGGTGATCAACGGAGCGGGCACGTCGAGATCGATCGCCTCTTGCACCGTCCATCGCCCCTCTCCCGAATCTGCAACCCAGCCCTTGATGGACTTCAGGTCGTTTCCTTCGGCGCGGAAGGCGCGTCCGGCGAGTTCGAGGAGCCAGCTGCGAACCACCGAGCCCTGCATCCAGAGGTCGGATACCTGCGCGAGGTCCACCTTGTAGCGGGACTTGGCGAGGATCTCGAAGCCCTCTGCGTACGCTTGCATCAGGCCGTATTCGATTCCGTTGTGCACCATCTTGACGTAGTGGCCGGCGCCGCTTGCGCCGCAGTGCATGTATCCGCCCTCCGGCGCCAGGGTGAGGAAGATCGGCTCCATCTCTTTCACCGGAGCGGCATCGCCGCCCACCATCATGCAGTAGCCGTTCTCGAGGCCCCAGACGCCACCCGAGGTTCCGGCGTCGATGAAGTGGATTCCGTGACCCGCGAGCTTCTCATGGCGGCGAATCGTATCGTGGAAGTTGGAGTTGCCGCCGTCGATGATGGTGTCGCCCCTCCCGAGGAGCGGGATCAGCTCGTCGATCATGGCTTCGGTTGCGTCGCCGCTCGGCACCATCACCCAGATCCTCCGCGGCGATGGAAGTGCGGCCACGAGGTCCTTCACGCTGTAGGTGGGCGAGGCACCATCCTTTGCGATCTCGTCCGTCTTCTCGCGCGAGCGATTCCAGATCGCCACTTCGTGCCCGCCTCGCAGGAGGCGCTTGACCATGTTGCCGCCCATCTTCCCTAGGCCGATGAATCCGATCTTCATAGAAGCCTCCTCGCCTGTCGCTACAACTGGACCGTCACTGAGATGCTAGCGCGTGCGTGCGACCCGCTGTGGATCAGGCACTGAGCGCGCGGCGGAAGAGCGACTCCAGCGCCGCGAGACCCGCGTCAGGGTTCGAGCCCAGATGGATGCGCAGGACTGGGAGCTCGTGGGCCACAAGCGAACGTGCGTCACCCAGCGCCTGCGCGTCGACGAGCTGGCCGAAGGTGAAACTGCTCCCTGGAATCTCGAGGTCGTGCGGCCGTTCCGCAACGAGCTGGATGAACCAGCCGATCGGGGCACCCCCCTTGTGCAGCTGGCCCGTCGAGTGGAGGAAGCGCGGGCCGTAGCCGAC
>CAINCM010000133.1 GCA_903847005.1 uncultured Chloroflexota bacterium
CAGGTCAAGCTCGAGATCGGCAGCGCCCTCCCACTGGAGGAGGAGCTGTCCATGAGCGTGAAGGGGAGAGACATGATCGCCGGCCTCCCACGCGAAGTGCAGATCACCTCGACGGAAATCACGGAGGCGATGGAGGTGCCGCTTCGAAACCTCACGGATGCTATCCGCGGCGTGCTCGAGCAGACACCGCCTGAGCTGAGCGCCGACATCATCGACAAGGGGATCGTCCTCTCGGGCGGCGGCGCACTCTTGCGCAACATCGACCGCCTCATCACCAACGTCACCGGGGTGGCGGCGCATGTGGTGCCAGACCCGTTGAGCTGTGTGGCGAAGGGGACGGGCACCGCCCTCGAACACTTCGACGTCTTCGCCAAGTCGCTGACGTCCCAAGCCTGACCCGTGGCGCTGCACCAGCGCGACGGCTGGACGCAGGGAGGCGCCTCCAGCGCCTATGTCGATCTGCATGCGCACAGTTCGGCAAGCTTCGACTCGCTGAGCGATCCCGTCGCGCTGACACGCGCCGCCGCTGCGCGCGGGATCACACACCTCGCCATCACCGATCACGATCGTGTCGACGGAGCGCAGCGCGCACGCGACGCGCGCATTCCGGGGATCACCGTGCTCGTCGGCTCTGAGGTTCGCACACGTGACGGAGATCTCATCGCGCTCTTCATCGAGCGCCCGATCGAGGTGGGACTTCCACCGCGAGAGGCCATCGCAGCGATTCGCGAACAGGGCGGCCTCGTTGGCATCCCGCACCCGTACGACGGCACTCGGGGCTCTCTCCTCGCGAAGGGCGATCGCGTCGAACTGCTCGCGCTCGTCGATTGGATCGAAGGGTGGAATGCACGACTCCTCGCGTCAGGTGGCAACGCCCGCGCCGCCGCCCTTGCCGCCGAACACGGCGTCCCAAGCGTCGCTTCGTCTGATGCGCACAGCATCATGGAGATCGGCAACGCTGCAACTGTCATGTCAGGGGACCCTTCGACGGCCGCGGGAATGCGCGCGGCACTCGCTGAGCAGCACCAGCTGATCTGCGGCCGCGGCGCACTGCTCGCTCGTGCGCTGATGCCGTTCGCCAAGGTGATCAACGCAGCACGCGGAAATCGGCGGATCAAGCCGGGGTTCACGTTCGGCGAAACGAAATGAGCGAACGTCGCGCCTCGTTCAGCATCCGCGAACGGATCCGACGCCCGTCGACGATCGCGGGGTTCCTCTTCACCGCCGTTCTGCTCGCTGGACTCTGGAACGCAGCGAGCGCGTTCGATCTGGAAGAAGTCGCCGCGCTGATCGGGTCTGCGAGCTCGATCGGTCTCGCGGTCGGGCTTGCCGCCACGCTCGCCACGCTGCTGCTCCGCGGCCTGCGCTGGCGCGAGCTGCTCAGGGTCGTGAATCTCACGATCTCACGTCGGGCCGCAATCGAGATCCTTGCGCTCTCGTTCTGGGTGAACGTCGTGTTGCCCGCAAAGATCGGCGATCTGTATCGGGCGTGGCTGCTCAAGCAGAACGGTGGCCCCTCGTTTGGGCGTGGCGTCGGCACCGTGGTGCTCGAACGTGCGCTCGACCTCATCGCCGTGGCGCTCTTGGGTGCACTCTCGGGATATGTGGCATTCGGCGGCGAGCTTCCAGGTGCGGTCGTTCTGCTGACCGTTGTTGCGCTCGCACTCGCGCTCGTTGGGATCCTCGTCCTCCTGATCGCGCGCGGGCCGGCGAGCAGGCTGAGCAAACGACTCCCGCTCCCACGGCGCGCCGCCGAGCCACTCGAGCGCGCGTTCGATGCGCTGAGAGAGGGGAGCACGCGCGGCGGCATCTTGCGGGTGCTTCCGCACACATGTGTGATCTGGGGGCTGCAGGCGCTCCGACTCGGTGCGATCGCGGCGGCGCTCGGGCTCTATCAGATGGATCCGGGAGCCGGCTTCATCGGCCCATCGGCGGTGCTGTTCACCGCGCTCACGTCGGCGGTGCTGAGCACCGTGCCGTTCACCCCAGCGGGTCTCGGGATCGTGGAGGCGGGGAGCGTGGGAATCCTCGTGGCCATCTTCAACATGCCGCCCGAGTCGGCGATCGCCTTGATGCTGCTCGATCGCCTGACCGACATCGGCTCGCTGATGGTCGGCGGAGCGCTACTCTTTGCACTTTCGCCGTTCCGACGCGGTGCCGGGAGTCTGCGCTAGCGCCGCTTCACACTCCGCTTCGCTGCCCGCTTCGCAACGCGTGACACGGCTCGCTTCACGGACGCTTTCTTGGCGGCCACGGGCTTCGTGGACCTCGTGTTCGCGGCAGCCGCTTTGGTGAAGGCGCCCGTGCCAGCCTTCGGCACGCCGGGCACCTCCGCTGGGAGCGGCTTCAGCTTCAGGTTCCCCTGCGCGAGTTGGATCGTGCGCTCGACGTTCAGCTTGTCCCAGCCCTCCTCCATGCCTGGCGTCTCCAGGTAGTAGGCGGCATGCGCAAGCTTCGGATGGCTGATCAGTGCGGCGAGCCCTCGCGCACCGACTTCGCCGCCGCCGATGTGCTGGTGTCGATCCAGCTTGGAGCCGTGGGGCGCCTTACTGTCGTTGTAATGGATCATGACGAGCTTCTCGAGGCCGATCTTTCGATCGAACTCGCGGATCACACGATCGACCGCCTCGAGATCGTCCATCTCCACGCCGGCGCCCCAGAGGTGCGCAGAATCGAGGCAGTAGCCGATGCGCGACATGTCGACGCGTCGCTTCCCCATGGCCTCGTGAATGGCAATCAGCTCGTCGATGCTCTCGCCGATCCCGTTGCCACCTCCTGCAGAGTTCTCCAGCACCAAGAGTGCGTCGCTCGCGTCTGCGGGAACGCCGTCGAGGATCTGATCCACCGCTTCTGCTACGCGCTTCACGCCAGCCTCCACGCCGGTGCCGAGATGCGAACCGATGTGCACGTTGACAAACGACGCACCGTACGCCGGTGCAACCCGAAGCTCGTGCTGGAGCATGGCGATGCTCTTCTCGCGGATCTCCGGACGCGGTCCGGCGAGGTTTGCAAGATAGGCGGCGTGCACCGCGAGCGGCCCGAAGCCGTGCTCCTTCATGCGCGCGCGAAACTCCGGCAACTCCTTGGGTAGCTCTGCGCGCCGCGCCCAACCCGTTGGGTTTCCGGTGAAGATCTGCAGTCCCATCGCGCCGACCGCCGCGGCACGGTCCGCCGCCTTCACGAGGCCCGGTCCAACTGCCAGGTGCGCGCCGAGCATGCGATCGAGTCGACCTGCCGCGGCCGGGGGCGCGGAGCTCTTCTTGCGTGTGGCGGCCATGGGTGCATCCTCCCACAGCGGCTGCGTCCTCTCATTGCGGCGCCGATCGGCACGCGAACGCGCGAAGGTGCGAACGTGAGCGAGTGCGAGGACGCGGGGAGCTACTCGGGGAAGGCGGTGACCGTGATCTCGATCCCGAGGCCCTCTTTCAACTCCACGGACGCGGCACTATCAACAAGCTCACCCATGACGCGGATCTCGGCGAGGCCGGCGTTGACCGCGTTCGGGATGGTCGGGTTGGTGCTGCGGCGCCAGATCTCCAGGAAATCGGCGAGCGTGGCAATCGTGGCGTCCGGTGCCTCCACGTGGAGCTGACCGTCCGGCTCGTGCGTGTGCAACCAGTACATGCATTCCTGGTTGACGCCGATGTTCGGCGGCACCTCTGCCGTCGTTCCGTCTGGCAGCTTGATCGTGAGCTGTGAGTGGATGTGATACGCCGCGTCGTGCCCGCCAAAGTCGCACGAGACTGCACCAACGGTCTCACCGAATCCGTCGACGGGGTTCGCGATCGGCACACCGTCTTTGTCCGTGCCTGAACAGGCGGCAACAAGGATCGCTACGGCGGCGAGTCGAGCGACATGTGTCTTCATGTGCAGATGATAGCAAGTCGCCTGAAGGCATCTCAGCGTTCATACGCCACGCTCACCACGGCGATCCAGCGGACGCCCGCCACGCGGAGTGCCCGCGCCGCTTCGCGGGCAGTGGCGCCGCTCGTCTGGATGTCGTCGATCAACACCACCGCACTCGGCGGATCCACTTCATCGGCGCACTGCATGGCGCCGTGCATGATCTCCGCGCGTGCGGACCGGCTGGCTCCGTGGAGTGGGTCGGTTGCCCGGACGCGAGTGAGCAGAGATCGCACGGAGAGCCGAGCCGCCTCCCCCGCCGCGCGCGCGAGGAGCGCGGCGTGGTCGAAGCCGCGTGCATGCACGCGATCTGGGTCTGTGGGGATCGGCACGAGCGTCACCTGATACGGGGCGCGTTGTGTCGCCTGCGTGATCGCGGGGAGGAGCGCGACCCCCAGCTCACGGGCGAGCCCCTGCACGCCGCCGTATTTCATGGTTCGGATCGCGGCGCCGAGACCCCCCTCGTATGGACCGAGCGCCGCAGAAGCGGAGAGGTTTCCCACCGGGAGTGCAACGGCCCGATCGGGCAGCCACTCCGCACGACACGCCGCACAGAGCAGCGCCCCTTCGCATTCGCAGATCCCGCAACGGGGCGGGGCGAGCAGCTGAACGATCGGCGTGGCGACGGAACGCACGAGGAGTGCGAGTTGCAGCGAAAACGTGCGCATGCGGCGATCCTTCACGCCCAAGTGTACGGAGCGCGTACGATACCCAGATGACGACCCCAGTAGGCTCTCTCGCCGTCTCCGCGACCCCGCTGGCCGGGGTGAGCGAGGAAGAGTGGTCGGCGCTGCTGCGGTCGAACGCGACCGCCAGCGCCTTCTCGCAGCGCGCCTTCCATGACGCCTGGTGGCGCGCACACGGCAACGGCGCAGAGGACGTGAGCATCGCCGCTCGGAAGCCCGAAAGCGGCGAGCTGCTCGGCTATCTACCGCTGATGCGACGCCCTGACGGCATCATCTACTCGGGCGCCACGCTGCACATCGACTACGGCACCGTGTTGCTCACCCCAGACAGCGGCAGCACACGTTCAACGGATGGCGTCTCTCCTGCCGATGATGCTGTTGCAGATGCGCTCGCAGACGCGCTCCTCGCGCGCCACGAGCCGATCCACCTGATGCGCCTTCGTCCAGCCGATCAGTCGCACGCGCGCATGGTCGCCGCCATCCAACGGGCCGCGAACAGAGCGGGACGAACGGCGACATACGACGCAGAAGAGCCCGCACCGTACATCGATCTGCGGTGGATTCGAACGCTCGACGATCATCTGGATCGCCTGGACAAGAAAGGGCGACACGAGATTCGACGCAAGGTTCGCCGTGGCGAGGCGGCGGGCGTGGAGTTTCGAACGAGCGAGGATCTGCTCGCAGACCTTCCGGAGTTCATCCGTCTGCATCGCGCGCGCTGGGGCGATCGCGGGCTCTTCACCGCAACGCCGAAAGGCGCGGAAGAGGCAACCTTCATGCGCGAGCTCTTCGCACGTGCATCCGGCGACACGATCACCATGCTGATGGCACGCAACGAGGAGTTCGGCACCTTCGCCGCGGGTCTCTTCTTGCGCGACGCAGGCGCGATCCGATACTGGAACGCCGGCGGCGATGCAGCGGCGCGCGCGCTTTCGCCGGGAGTGCTGCTCTTCGTCCAGGGCGTCACCCTCGCGATCAGCGAGGGGCGCGAGCAGTTCGATTTCCTTCGCGGCAACGAAGCGTACAAGTACGAGTGCGGCGCGGTGGATGCGCAGGTGATGAAGATCGGAGTCTCAGCATGAGCCGCAGCAGCCATCCAGAGCCGTGCACGGGGCGCACGCCGGCGGGACCGCTCCCAGACGGTTCGCGCATCCGCGTGCTCCAGCTCCTCGCCACCGGGACGAACGGCGGCGCGCAGGAGAGCCTCGTCAACACGGTGTTGCGGCTCGACGGCTCGCGCCACGATGTCCACGTCGTGTCGCTCTCACACGGGAGCACCGTCAAGCGGCTCGAGCGCCTCAAGGTTCCTGTCGAGGTGATCGAAGACGAACACGATGACCGTGCGGCCGCCGCGCTTGCGGAACGGATGATTGCGCTCGAGACCCAGGTGGTCCACGCACACATGTTCCGCGCGGAAGTGGTTGCCGTGTACGCGGCAGACTTGGTGGAGAAGCGCACCGGATCGCGCCCGCTCGTTGTCTCCACCCTCCACTCCAGCCGCTTCCGCTCTGCAGAGGATCGCGAGTTGCTGGAGAAGCTGACACCGCGCATCGACTGGCTGATCGCCGTGAGCGATGCGATCGTGCGCAAGATCGTGGCGGAGAATCGCGACACCACCAACATCAGCAGGATCTACAACGGCGTAGACCTGGAGCGCTTCGACGAGGCGCCGGGGCGCGACGTGGTGCGCAAGGAGTTCGGCATCCCCGCAGACGCGCCGGTTGCGGTCTCCATCGGCCGCCTCGAGCCGGAGAAGGGGCACCCCACGCTCATCGAGGCCTGGCCGCTCGTGCACCACCACTTCCCCCAGGCACGCCTCCTGATCGCAGGCGAGGGCTCCGAGCGAGACCGTCTCGAAGGGCTCGCCGCCGCCCACCTGCGCAGCGAACTCTGCTGCGACAGCGTCGCCTTCCTCGGGCGTCGCGATGACATCCCTGCCGTGCTGGCCGCGGCGGATGTGGTGGCCATGCCGAGCTACCGCGAGGCGCAGGGGATCGCCATCCTCGAAGC
>CAINCM010000134.1 GCA_903847005.1 uncultured Chloroflexota bacterium
CCACACTCCTACCGAAGGTGGTCGCTGGACTTCGCAAGGCGGGGGCCCCGGACGTGCTCGTGGTCGCAGGGGGCATCATCCCCGAAGAGGACCGCGCCGAACTCAAGGCGGCCGGCATCTCGGCGGTCTTCGGCCCGGGGAGCACCATCGCGGAGATCGCTACGTACCTTCGCACACATGCCCGACGCTCCTAGCTCGCGCGCCGCAGCACCGCGCAGCGCGCGAGAGCTGGCACAGGCGATCAGCGCCGTTGAGCGCGGAGGGGCGGGCGCCGATTCGTTGATCGAAGCGGCGCTCGCGCAGCTTGCCACAGCCGATTGGCAGGCGAGTCGCGTCATCGGCGTGACCGGCCCCCCAGGCGCTGGGAAGAGCACACTCGTTGCTGCACTCGCCGAACTCGCGCGCGCGGAGGGGAGACGTGTGGCGATCCTCGCCGTCGATCCATCGTCTGCTCTCACCGGCGGTGCGCTCCTTGGCGATCGCGTCCGGGTCGAGGAGCGACCGGACGATGATGGTCGCTTCATGCGTTCGATTGCAACGCGAGGGAGCGGACGATCGCTCTCACACGCCGCCGCGGCGGCATCGCTGCTCGTCGAGGCGGCTGGATTCGATCTCATCTTCATCGAGACGGTTGGCGCAGGTCAGGCTGATCTCGGCATCGTGCGCCTCGCAGATCTCGTCGTGCTGGTCGAGGGTCCGGAGGGCGGTGACGAGGTGCAGGCGATGAAGGCGGGTCTCTTGGAGGCCGCCGATCTTGTTGTCGTCAACAAGGGCGATCGCCCGGGAGCCGACCGCGCCGTGGAGCGACTTCGCTCAGGGCTTGCTCTCGGCGCAGCGGCACCAGAGGTGCTGCTCGTCTCTGCAACCGAGGGGAGCGGGGTCGAGGCGCTGCTTCGCGCCATGGAGAGCACGGCCCTTCGACCAGGGAGGGGCGGTCGCGTCCGACGCGTGGCGGCACATCTCGTCGCTGCCGTCGAATCGCGCACCGCAGAGCGACTTCGAACAGCGGAGGCCGATGGTCGGCTGGACACGCTGGCTCGCAGCATTGCCGACGGCAACCGACCTCTGAGCGGAGCGATAGACGAACTGCTCAAGGGATGAGTGCGAGACTCCTGATCAGCGCGCTGCTCGGCGGCGCGCTCGCCTTCGTTGCCGGAGTTGGCGGCCCAGGTCTCGCGATCGACGCTCCGCTTCCGTCTCCACTGCACATCGGTGTCAGCGATGCCGGTGCGCCGGAGATCGACCTCGTGGTGCTCGGAGACAGTTATGCATCAGCCGCAACTCCGTTCGATCGCGGCACGCTCAACCTCCTCGGCGCCCCAAGCGTCTGTGCGCGCGGCCCAGCGTGGCCGCGTCTCCTGCGCCCGCGGGCGGTGCGCCTCTCCCTCATGCACGTTTCATGCAGCGGCGCGGTGATCCCAGACCTTCTCGACCGCAGGTCGCGCGCGGGAGAACCGGTGCAGGTGCATGCGCTGAGCGGAGGGACCGATCTCGTGATGCTTGCAATCGGCGGCAACGACACGGGTTTCAGCGAGGTCTTCTCCGCGTGTCGCTTCGATCCGCCAGAGCGATGCGCGGAAGCCGCTGCCCGCGTGGCGCCTCGCGTGGACGCGCTCGCCGGCGGCCTCGTCCACCTCTACCAAGAGGTGCTGCGCAGGGCGCCGAACGCGTTGGTACTCGTGGTCCTCTACGCCGACTCGCTGCCTGCCGCCGGCACGCCGGGCTTGGACGAGTGCGTCGCGCTGCGGGTTCCTGGCGATGAACTCTCCGATGCCGATCTGCGGGTGATCGACGCGTGGGGACGCGCGATCAGTGCAGGGGTGGCGGAGGCGATCGCGACGGTGGCCGACCCGCGTCTGAAGCTCGCGGACCTTGCCGATGCCTTTGCAGGGCACCGCATCTGCGCGGAGGAGGCGTGGCAGTGGGGGCGAGACGGCGCGATTCCGTTTCATCCGAACGCGGCGGGCCACGCCGCACTCGCGGCACGCCTGTCGCAGATCGTGGACCAGCTGGTCGCCTCGGGGGCGATCCCGGGGGTGCGGTAGCACTCACACGCGCCACGCTTCGCGCTACGCCGCGTGCGGCCTGCGCCGCGCTCCACTATCCTTCCGCGTGGGCCGGTAGCTCAGCGGTAGAGCAAGTGACTCTTAATCACTAGGTCGTGGGTTCGAATCCCACCCGGCTCACCAGGAAACTGGTGTCCTTTCGCGTCGATCCTGAGAGATCGCAGGCGGTCCCGTGAGGCCGGAGAGGAGTGAAGAGATGAGTGACGTCGTACGAAGAACGCTTGCCCCATACCGTCGCTCCCTCATCCCGCTTCCCGAGTCGGCCTCCGTCGTCGACGCGCGCATCGGCGATCATGGCCCAGCGCTGCTCACACTCGAAGATGGGAGCGTCTTCCCCGGGGTTGCCTGGGGCGCGCCGATCGCCGCCGGCGGCGATCTTGTGGTGAACACCAGCCAGACTGGCTACCAGGAGATCTGCACCGACCCGAGCTACGCCGGCCAAGTGGTGCTCATGACCTATCCGTTGATTGGGAACTACGGTCGTCTCATCGCGGACGATCAGTCTCCTCGTCCGTGGTTGCGCGGACTCATCGTGGCAAACGCCACGGCTGCGATCACGGAAGATGCCGCGCAGATCGCGGCGCTGTTGCGACTGCATGGCGTTCCGGCGATTGCCGGCGTCGAGACGCGAAGCCTCGCCCGCCGCCTCCGTGAGACCGGATCGCAGCGCGCTCGAATCTCTGCCCCGTGGGAGTCCGATGCGGAAGCGGCAATCGCGGCGACGCGCGCACTGCCGCGTTGGGAGGATCAAGACTTTGTGGGGCAGGTTTCGCCGGCCACGGTACAGACGTTCGGGGAGGCGAGCGAACCACTCGTCGCGGTGATCGACTTTGGGCTGAAGGCGAACATCGTGCGCGCGCTGCGCGCACGTGGCTTCCGCGTCCGCGTCCATCCGCACACGGCAACGGGGAGCGAGGTCTTGCAGGGCGGCACGAGCGGCGTGGTCCTCTCGCCGGGGCCGGGCGATCCAGCGCGGCTCGACGGGCCGGTTGCACTTGCACGCGCGCTGATCCAGAACGGCGCGCCGCTCCTGGGGATCTGTCTCGGACACCAGATCATCGGCCGCGCCGCGGGAGCATCGACACGACGGCTCGCCGTTGGTCACCACGGAGCGAACCACCCCGTGCGCGACCTGCCGAGTGGGAGCGTCTATGTCACCGCACAGAACCATGAAGTCGAGGTGGTCGGCGAAACGCTGCCAGCAGCGTCTGGATTCGAGGTCAGCCAGATCAACTTGAACGACAACTCCGTCGAAGGACTGCGGCACACCAGCCTGCCGATCGAGACCGTGCAGTACCACCCTGAGGGTTCCCCAGGGCCGTTGGACGCAACGCCGGTCTTCGACCGATTCGCCCGTGCGATCGAGGCGCGCAAATGAGCGACGTGCGACCTGCAAAGCCGAAGAGCGTCCTCATCATCGGGTCGGGCCCCGTGGTGATCGGGCAGGCGGCTGAGTTCGACTACGCAGGGACGCAGGCGTGTCGTGCGCTTCGGGCGGAGGGCATCCGCACCATTCTCGTCAACTCGAACCCTGCGACGATCATGACCGACCCATCCGTTGCGGATGCCGTGTATCTGGAACCGCTCACCGTCGAGGTGATCGAGCGCATCATCGAGATCGAAAAACCAGAAGGACTGCTCGCCGGACTCGGCGGACAGACGGCGCTCAACCTCGCCGTTGCGCTCTCTGACGCCGGTGTCTTCGAGCGTCATCCGACGCGCCTCCTCGGCACGCCGCTCGAGGCGATCAAGGCGGCGGAGGATCGGGAGCTTTTCAGGGCGATGTGCGACCGGATCGGTCAGCCAACGGCGCCGAGCGCCATCGTCGAGGGGGTGACGCCGGCGGAGCGCGATGCGGCGGCGGCAGATGCGCTCGCGCAGATCGGCCTTCCTGCGATCGTGCGCCCGGCCTTCACGCTCGGCGGGACGGGTGGCGGGATCGTGGCCTCCGAAGAGGAGTACTGGGAGCGCGTGCGAAGCGGGCTGCGCTCGAGCCCAATCGGCCAGGTGATGGTGGAGAGGTGCCTTGTCGGCTGGCAGGAGATCGAGTACGAGGTGATGCGCGATGCAGAAGGGACCTGCATCGCGGTCTGTTCCATGGAGAACGTCGATCCGCTCGGCGTGCATACGGGAGACAGCATCGTGGTTGCCCCCGTGCAGACCCTTCCCGACCCGGTGCACCAGCGACTGCGAAGCGCCTCGCTCGACATCATCCGCGCGCTCGGCGTCGAGGGTGGCTGCAACGTGCAGCTCGCCCTCTCGCCTGATTACCGCGACTACGTGGTGATCGAGGTGAACCCGCGCGTCAGTCGCAGCTCCGCGCTCGCGAGCAAGGCGACGGGGTACCCGATTGCGCGCGTGGCGGCGCAGATCGCCATCGGTCGGACCTTGCGCGAGATCCCGAATGCGGTGACAGGCAGCACGGTTGCGGCGTTCGAGCCGGCGCTCGACTACATCGTGGTGAAGCTGCCACGATTCCCGTTCGACAAGTTTCCCGGCGCCGACCGACTCCTGGGGAGCCAGATGAAGGCAACGGGCGAAGTGATGGCGATCGACCGCACGTTCGGCGCCGCGCTCAATAAGGCGCTTCGCTCGATGGAGCAGAAGGGGAGTGGCCCCACGGCCGAGGAGCCGTCGTGGGACGGAGAACTCGCAGCCATCGCGGCGCGCGGCGGCGTCGGCCTGAAGGAGTTCCTGAGGCCATCGGACTCTCGACTCTGGCGACTCCTTGCGGCCATGCGGCGCGGAGTCAGCGCGGACGCGGTGCACGAGGTGACAGGAATCACGCGCTGGTTCCTGGCCGAGTTCGAGCGACTCGTCTCCATCGAACGCCGCGTGCGCGAGGCGGGGCGCACGCTGATCGGGCCCGACCCGGCATCCATCTCGCTCCTCGCCACCGCGAAACGATCGGCGATCGGCGATGAGGATCTGGCGCGCATCGC
>CAINCM010000135.1 GCA_903847005.1 uncultured Chloroflexota bacterium
CCAGAACTCCTCCCGTGGCGTGTCGAGCTCGCGCTCGGCGCACTCTTCCTGCTCGTTCTCGCCAACCTGCGCGGCCTCCGAGAGTCCGGACGCCTCTTTGCCATTCCCACCTATCTTTTCGTGGGGGGTGCGCTTTCGGTCATCGGTATCGGTCTCCTGCGGATCGCGCTCAGCGATCCTGCGGTGAACTGGAGCCAGGGTGTCGTAGTTGAGGCGCACGACGGCATGCAGCTGATCCTTCCGTTCCTGCTGCTCAAGGCGTTCGCCTACGGCTCTGTCGCACTGACGGGGACTGAGGCGATCTCCGACGGCGTTGCGGCATTCAAGAAGCCGGAGGCGAAGAATGCCGCGGACACCATGGCGATCATGGCAGTACTCCTCGCAACGATCTTTTTCGGGATGTCGCTGCTCGCCTTTGCGTTTGGCAAGGTTCCGCAAGAGGTCGGCGGCGAGACGCTGATCTCCCAGATCGCCCGCGCGACGCTCGGGGGCGGCATCCCGTATGCGATCTTCCAGATCGCGACCACGGGGATCCTGCTCCTCGCCGCCAACACCGGATTCAACGGCGGCCCGCAGCTTGCGCGCGTCCTGGCGCGAGATGGATTCCTCCCTCGCCAGATCGGACAGCGCAGTGATCGACTTGCATACGCGGGCGGAATCCTGACCATCGCAGCAGGCGCGGTCATCTTCTTGATTGCGACCGACGCACTTGTCACCTTGCTGATCCCTGCGTACGCCATCGGGGTCTTCCTTGGATTCACCATCAGCCAGACCGGCATGGTCGTGCATTGGCGCAAACTTCGCGATGAAGGGTGGCGTGGCAAGGCACTGTTGAATGGAGTCGGCGCCGTAGTCACAGGTGTGGTTCTCGTCATCATCTCGGTAGCGAAGTTCGCTGCAGGTGGATGGATCATCTTTGTCCTCGTCCCGCTTGTCGCCCTCTTTATGGCGGCCGTTCGTCAGCGCTACAACCGACACGAGCGCGAGCTGGCGATCAAGCCTGGGCTCATCTTCGATGCGCCGCACCGGCCGCGCCGCATCATCGCGCCGTTCGGCGAGATCAACCGCTCCACGGTCCGCGCCATCACCCTCGGTCGAATCCTGGAGGGCGAGACAGGCGAACTGATTGCGGTGCGCGTCGTCTTCAACGAAGAGGAGGAGCGCGAGATCCGGGCGCGCTTCGAGCGCCTCTTCCCGGGCGTCAGGCTCGTCACGGTCGAGTCGCCGTACCGGCTGATCGTCGAGCCGCTCTGCCACTTCCTCGACGAGCTCGAAGAGCTCCCCCACGAGTCGGGCGAGCTGCCGATCAACGTGGTGATGATCCCTGAGTACGCGGGGCGTCACTGGTGGGATCGAATCCTTCACAACGGCAACGGCAAGCGCCTTCGAGACACCCTCCTCGGCCGCCGAAACACCGTGATCGTCGACCTTCCGTACCGAAGGGACGTGGAGTAGCCGCACTCTGCCCTGCCACCCTTCGCGTAGGGTACTTGACAATGGTATTGGCAGGGTTCTAGGATACGGGGGTGTTCAGGAGCAGCGGAGCAGGAGTCGACCCGTCGCGTCCCGTCTACGTGATCAGCGTGGCGGCGCAGCTGGTGGCCGTCCACCCGCGAACCCTCCGCATCTACGAAGAGGCAGGGCTGATCTGCCCCTCGCGGACGGAGAGCAACATCCGCCTCTTCTCCGAGAACGATCTGCGCCGAATCCTCTGGATACGCCACCTGACGCAGGATCTCGGGGTGAACCTTGCGGGGATCAGGCTTCTCTTCCAACTGGAAGAGCGCCTCGGTGAACGAATCCTTGAACGACTCTACGAAGAAGGAAACAAGAAGGTCGAGCGAGAGCGAGCGGCAGCACATGAAGGAGGGCGAGCGTGAGCGACAAGCGACGAAGCGACGAACTTGCGGGCGACATGAGCGAAGAGATGGAGCTCGAGATCGACGAGGCCGTAGCCGCCGCCGACGAAGACGGGACTCCGGTGCCAAGCGGCCTTGGGCGATTCCCGCTCGTTCCGCTTCGCGAGATCGTCATCTTCCCGGAGATGGTTGCGCCGCTCAAGGTGGGACGCGACAAGAGCGTGGCCGCCATCCGCGCCGCCGCGGCCGGAGAGGGCTGGCTTGCGCTCATCACCCAGCGCGAGGCTGAACAGGAAGAGATCACCGACATCTCGCAACTTCACGATGTTGGAACGCTCGCAAAGATCGCGCAGGTGGTGAACCTCTCCGACGGAACCATCCGCGCCGTCGTACAGGGGCAGAAGCGAATCGCAATCCACTCTCTTGACGCCACGGGGCCTTCGCTCATGGTCGACGTCGAGATCATTGAGGTTGCAGAGGCGGAAGGCGTAGAGGTAGAGGCGCTCATGAAGAGTGTCCAGGCGCAGGTCGAGACATATGTCACGTCTGGCGCGCCGGTTCCTCCAGAGGCGGCAGTCGCTGCAAAGAACATCAGTGATCCCGGCCTCCTTGCCGACATGACGGCGTACACGCCGGACATGACCACAGAGCAACGACAGGAGCTGCTTGAGATTGTTGACGTTGTCGATCGGCTCAAGTACGTATCAGCATTCCTTGCCCGCCAGATTGAGATCCTTGAGATCAAGGGGAAGATTCAGTCGGATGTGCGCACGGAGATGGATAAGTCACAGCGCGAGTACTTCCTGCGCGAGCAGTTGAAGGCGATCCAGCGCGAGCTTGGCGAAGACGATCCGCAGCAGGCGGAGACGAACGAGCTGCGCGAGAAGGTCGAGGCGGCGGACATGCCGTCCGACGTCAAGGCGCGCGCGCTGAAAGAGCTCGACCGGATGTCGCGCATTCCATCCGCCTCGCCCGAGGTTGGCGTGATTCGAACGTACGTCGATTGGTTGATCGCGATGCCATGGAACATTGCGACCGAGGATCGTATTGAGATTCCTGAGGCGGCAAAGGTTCTCAGCAGCGATCACTACGGACTCGATAAAGTGAAAGAGCGCATCCTGGAGTACCTGTCGGTTCGCAAGCTCGCGCCGCAGGTGAAGAGTCCGATCCTCTGCTTCGCAGGGCCCCCGGGCGTTGGAAAGACGTCGCTCGGCAGGTCCATTGCGAAGGCGATGGGGCGCAAGTTCGTGCGCATGAGCCTCGGCGGTCTCCACGATGAGGCGGAGATCCGTGGACATC
>CAINCM010000136.1 GCA_903847005.1 uncultured Chloroflexota bacterium
CACCTTTCAACGACTCGAGGGAGGCACGCTGTTCGCGAAGGAGCGCGATCAACGGGCGCAACTCCACAAGCGCCTGTGTTGCCGCTTCGATCGACCAGTCACGCCTCATGCCCCGATTCTCCCACGAACGGGACCCAGCGACCAGCGTGTCGTGCGAGAATCTGGGCGGGCCGGTAGCTCAGCGGAAGAGCAGGGGTCTTTTAAACCCTTGGTCGCGGGTTCGATCCCCGCCCGGCTCACCAGATCAGATACGCGCGGCGGGTGCTACTGCGAGGTTTCGCGCGGCCGCGAGCCTCGCTACGTCCGCGAGCGCAGGCGCTCCACTCCGTAGTAGATCAGCGAAACCACGTAGCCGCCCACGATCACGGCGCCCATCAACGTGAGCACCGAGGCATAGCCGTACTTGACCACGTTGAAGAACGGATACGGATAGACGAGCGCGACGGCGCCGTGGAGCAGGGTGTATGCGAGATAGGCGATCGGGATGATGAAGACGGTGAACGTGTCGCTGAACGTGTAGCGACCTCGCGGTCCGACCAGAAGCCAGACGATGATCGTGACGATCGGCGTGATGTAGTGCTGGAGGACATTCGAGACCGCATGCAGACCCTGGGGGTTCTGGGAGGCTGCAAGGAGCAGGTGGTAGAGGATCATGGTCATCGTGATCATCAGCAGCGCCGTGTTGCGGAGACGGTGGAAGAGGCGCCCCGCTCGCTCGGGCTGCAGGTAGAGCGCCGTGAGCGTCAGTGCAACGAGCAGATTCGACCAGGTGGTGAAGTAGCCGTGCGAGTCAAACAGCCGGCCGATGGCACCAGCGAGCCCGGCCGCACTCCCGCCGAACATGTTGCTGCTCGGATCATAGGCCTCGGCACTCGGCGCGAGATCGAAGATGTTGGTGATCTGCGCGATTCCGTAGCCCGCCCATGCGATGAGCGCATTCAGTCCGAAGAGGCGTCGGGCGCGCTGCGCTGGCTGCGAGACTGATTCCATTGGCGGATCTTACTTCTTGGCGACCCTCTTGCGCAGCCATGCACCAAACCGCTCACGCTGCGCGTAGGCGACCGCCATCGCACAGAGGAGGACAAAGTTGAGCGTCCACGCCCCTGCCGCAGATAGGAAGCCGAGCTGCTCTCCGATCTCCCCTGGGATCGCGAGGCCGGGGATGGTGAGGCCGAACAGGCCGGCCTTGAACACAGGCGCCTTCGGCGAGGTGAGCGCGCTCACGGCGTTCGTTGCCGGTGCGCCCGTTGCGTCTTCGCCGCCGATCAAGAGCGCATGGGTGCCGATCACGGCGGCACTTGCGCTCGTACGGAGCTGGTCGGCAGGGAGATCGACTTGAGGGACGCTCTTCCAGCTCGTGATGCCGGAGTCGGCGGTGGGTGCCGTCCAGTGGACGCTTCCAACGACCGCGCCATCCTGGACGCCGCCTGCAACGTAGAGCGTGCCGTTCGCGCTCCAGAGTGCCGCGCCTTCACGCGGTGATGGAAGGTTCGCCTCTCCTGACGTGGCGGTCCACTTGTAGATGCTGCCGATCGGCGCATCACCCTGTTCGTCGACGGCCCCCGTTGCCGGTGCGCCGCCGCCGTGGCCGTCGCCGCCGGCCGTCTTCTCCACCGCGATGTAGCCGTGCAGAGAGACGCCGGTGTATCCGCTCGCATCGCGCCCGCCCCAGATCCACACCGAGTCGCCGACAAGCGCGGCGGCGGCGTTCGCGCGCGGCTCAGGGAGCGGCGCCATCTCCTCCCACGGACCGAGGCTCCCGTTCGACTGAAGCGTCGACTTCCACACGGTGGTCTGTGGGGCGTAGACCTCGTTCGCACCGCCGAAGACGATGAGGCCGTCGCTGACCGTGACCACGCTCGCCCCGGTGCGCGGTGCGGGCAGCTCGAGCGCATCGGCGAGCATCCACGCATCGATGGTCCCCGTCACCGGATCCGGTGCGCCGGTGAAGACGGTGGCGGTTGCGCTCTCGGAGTCCGAGGTGCCGCCGATGACGTAGGCGGTGCCGGCGAGATAGGCGGCCGCACTCATCGCGCGTGGCGCAGGGAGCGGGGCAACCGCGGACCAGGTCGAGAGTCCCTCTGGGCCGATCGCCGCGGCGGCGACGCTCGGCGTGTTCGCGTACTCGTCCAGCGCGCCACTGGCGCGTCCGCCGAGATAGTAGAGGTGCGTGCCAACCTGCAGAAGGCTTCCACCCTCGCCCGCTCCGGGGAGCGCCACAGGGGCACCACCCTCCCACGGAATCAGCGCGCCCGCGGGCGCGGGGCACGGCAGATCCTTGTTTTCGCCGGGGCAGATGTTCACCAGCGATACGGCGTTGAGTCCCAACTCTATGGTTGGCGACGTCACGATGTAGTAGGCGCGATCGGGGATGTAGCCGAGCATCAAGATGATGAAGAGCGTCCAGAGCACGGCGCGGAACGAGGCCCAGCCCCAGCCAGCTGCGTCGAACAGCCCGAAGAACGCACGTCGTGGCGCAGGCGCCGAGGCGAGCTGCTGCTGGCCGATTGGTGCGGGGAGACTGCTCACTTCACCACCAGGTCGCCGACCATGTTCGGGTGCACGGTGCAGATGAAGGAGTAGTTGCCTGCGGCAAAGGCCGGCACGTCATACGTCTGTGTTGCAACGCCGGGGAAGATGGCACCCTGCCAGAGCTCCTTCCCCACCGCGCTCGCCGTCCCTTCGTGGATCGCAACGTTGTGCGGGATCCCCGCATCCTGGTTGTCGAAGACGAGCGTGAACGTCTTGTTCGCCTCAACCTCGAGCGTGACGAGGTCGAACTTCACGCCCATCGCGACGATCGTGTAGCTCCCACCCGTTCCACCCGCCGTGTCGGTTGGCATCGGCGTCGGTTCGCCACCGGACGGCGACGGCGACGGAGAGACGGCAAACGCGTCCTTCCAGCATGCGGGCACCGGCGTTGCATCGGCCGCCGGCTCATACGCCGCGTCCCGCCAGCCGGTGACTTCGACCATCTCGCCTGTCGCGGGATCGAGCACCTTGATGACGTCGTCTTTGGTCGCGCGGATCCAGGCGATCAGCTCTTCGATCTCGCGATAGTTCAGCGGACCGCCGTTGCTGTCTGCCCAGACACCCATCAGCGAGTTCGCATCGCCGCAGATGTAACGGCCCCCCACCGTCAACACGTTGTGCAGATAGGAAGGCGAAAGATGTGCGAGCAGCTTTCCTTGGTCGTTGAGCACCGGACCGATGCCCCCCTGACCCTGTTCGCCATGGCACCGCGCGCAGTTGGCCTGGTAGAGGTTGTAGCCGCGCTTCACGGTATCCAGGTAGATCTCTTCTCGAGCCGCCTCCATGCGCGATGAGCCCGCCACACCCGGAAGCCCTTGGTCGTAGAAGGCATACACCAGCACGAAGAGCGTGACCACGGCGATGCCGAGGAGCGCGGTCATGCGCGCGGAGCCGCTCTGGCTGACGATCTTCGCCACGCGCTCTGCGGTGAGCCCGTGCGTCTGGATCGGGGCCGGACTCGAGAGCCGCGGTGTCGGCGGCGTCAGCTTCTCCGCCGGAGCTGGAAGGTTGCGCTGCTCTTCTGTCATCTAGATGCACCCCGTTGCGGCGCGCGGCGCCTCGATGCCCGGCTGTCCGAGCGCAACCGGCGGGACGCCGAGCGTGATCTTCCCCGTGTCGAGGGTGAGCAGCCCCTTCTCGTCGACGAGGAGCGAGAAGCGATCCATGCCGCGCGGGGCGGGCCCGACACCGTCCGCCTTCGTGCCGAGCCGGTCGTAGCGACTGCCGTGGCAGGCGCACTCCAACCAGTACGTCTTGATGCACGGGTTCGGCTTGCAGCCGAGGTGCGGGCAGCGCTGGTAGAGCGCGCGCACGTTGAGTGCCGTGCCGTCGCCGGTCACATCCTCTCCGGGGACGAACTCCGGACGCGTCGGATCGACGAGCATGATGAAGGCGCGCGCCTCTTGCACATAGACCGGATACCCCTCGGCGAACGGGAGTGCGGCGTTCTGGTTCTTCAGCGTGTCGAACGTCCCCACGCTCACCTTGCCGCCGAAACCGCCCTCGAGGTTCGGCCAGAGGAAGCCGAGCGTCCCCGCCGTGACCTCGAGCAACCAGAGCCCGAAGCCGGCGCCGATCGTGGTGCGCAGCAGCCGTCGGCGCGAGATCCCCTTCACCTCTTCGTGGCGGAGCGCCTTGATCGTCTGCGCGGTGAGCGCCTTCGGCTTGTCTGCAGGTTCGACTTGATAGTGGCTCACTGCACGCCTCCGATCACAAGCTGAAGAAGAAGCCGTTCACCCACGGCAAGACGAACGAGTAGCCGGGGCCGCGGAAGAAGATGCCGATGAACGTGACGGCGAGTCCGAGTGCCCAGAGGATGGAGAAGAGCGAGACCTCGAGCTTTCGATCCGACGGTCGCGTGCTGTGGATGTTGCGCCGGTCGAGATACGGGATCAGCGCGCTCCCAACGAGCACGGCGGCGGGCGTCAGCGCGCCGGCAACGGTTGGATGGAAGTAGGCGAGCAGCTCCTGCAGGCCGAGGAAGTACCACGGCGCCTTCGCCACGGCGGGCGTGACGTTCGGGTTCGCAAGCTCTTCGAGCGGTGCGTTGATGAAGAGGCCGAGCAGGAGGAGGAAGATGCTCATCGCCACCGCAGCCAAGAACTCGATGGTGAGCAGGTGCGGCCACGTCATCACCGTGTCGTCTGGCTCTTTCTGGACGCGGACGACCGCGTCCTGCTTCACGAGCGCAAGGAGTCGATACGGACGCGCCGCCATCGGCACGCGCTGCTTGTCGATCTCCGTGCGGCGCGACGGGTCGACCGGCGCAACCGGTGCTGGGCGCTTCTCTTCGCTCATCGTCGACCCTCGATCACAGCGGCCCGCTGATGCCGCCGTCCTTGCGGATCCGCCAGAAGTGGACCGCCAGGAAGACCGCCGCGAGAAGCGGGAAGACCATCACGTGGAGCACATAGAAGCGCAGCAGCGTGTTCTGGCCCACCTCGAGCCCGCCGAGGAGGAGGAGCTTGGATGGCGTGTTGAGGAGCGGCGCGTAGCCGGCCATGTTCGACCCGATCGTGATCGCCCAGTAGGCGATCTGGTCCCAGGGCAGCAGATAGCCGGTGAAGCTGAGCATCAGCGTCAAGAAGAGGAGCACCACGCCGACGACCCAGTTGAACTCGCGCGGCGGCTTGTAGGCGCCGTGGTAGAAGACGCGCATCATGTGCAGGAAGACGAAGAAGACCATCAGGTGCGCGCCCCATCGGTGGATGTTGCGCGTGATCTGGCCGAACGGGACAAGCGTCTGGATCTTCAAGATGTCCGAGTAGGCCTGCGTTGCCGATGGCGCGTAGAAGAACATCAGGTAGACGCCGGTCACGGTGAGGACGAGGAAGAGGAAGAAGCTGAGGCCACCGAGGCAGAAGGTGTAGGCGAACTTCACCGCATGCTGGCGCACGCGCACGGGATGAAGGTGGAGGAAGACGTTGTTCATCACCGCATAGGCGCGGCTGCGCTCGTCGTTCGGGTAGGAGTTGCGGAAGATGGAGCGCCACGCCGAAGATCGGCGGACCGCCTGATCGACCTTCGCCAGTAGGCTCACTGTGCCCCTCCCCCTGTGCCGGCAACCCCGGCGAGCTGACCGTCGCGATAGGACTCCTTGTAGAGGCGTCCATCGGAGCTGATCTCCTGCAGTTCGAACTTCTCCATCGTAATGGCGTCGAAGGGACAGCGCTTGACGCAGAGGGCACAGCGAATGCAGCGCTCCTCGTCCAGGATCATCGCCCCGCCGTTCTCCCAGCCATAGGCCTCGGAGAGCTCGGGGAGCGCCCCCTCGGACTTCAGCTGGTTGATGTCCACCATGTGGATGACCCCCTCGGGGCAGACGTCGGCACAGGCGCCGCAGAGGACGCAGCGCATCGGGTCGAACCAGATGTTGTAGTTGCACATCAGACAGCGCGTGCTCTCGGCGATCGCCTGCTGGGCGCCGTATCCGAGTTCGACCTGGGTGGTGAAGTTCACCGTGGCGTCAGGGGACGGCAGGCGCTCCGCGAGCGGGAGCACCGGAATGTGCTGACGCGGGATGCGGTCGTAGAACTCCGGCATGTCGTGACGCCACGAACTGGTGATGCGGACGTTCGCGTCGATCACCACTTGGTTCGCACCGGCAAGATAGCGATCGATCGCATAGGCGCACTTCTTCGCGTGGCCCGCCGCTTCGATCATGGTCGCAGGCCCGGTGACGAAGTCGCCGCATGCCCAGACGCCGCGGATGTTGGTGGCGTACGTGGCCGGGTCCACCTTCACGCGGCCGCGAGCAACCTCGAAGCTGCTCTGGACCGGAAGGAAGGTGAGATCCGCCGCCTGGGAGACGGCGGGGATGACCGTGTCCGCCTTCAGAATGTATTCGGACCCTTCGATCGGCACGGGGCTGCGTCGGCCAGATGCGTCCGGCTCGCCGAGACGGTTCTTGATCATGCGCACGCCGGTGATCTTCCCGTTCTCGCCGATCAACTCCAGCGGTGAGACGAGGAAGGCCATGTCGACGCCTTCGCGCTCCGTCTCGCCGAGCTCCTCTTCGTCCACCACAAGCTCGGAGCGCGTGCGTCGGTACGCGATCGTGACGTGCTCGGCGCCGTGGCGGAGCGAGGTGCGCGCGCAATCCATGGCGGTGTAGCCGCCGCCGATAACCACCACGTCGCGACCGACGCTGAGGGGCTCGCCGAGATTCGCGCTCTTCATGAAGTCGACGCCGTAGACGAGTCCCTCGAGGTCGCTCCCCGGGATGTCGAGCGCAACCGGGTCCATGGCTCCGGCGCAGATCGCGATCGCGTTGAAGTCCTTCTGAAGCTGCTCGAAGGTGATGTCTCGTCCGACCTGCGTGTTGTACACGAACGTGACGCCGAGCTTCTCGATCAGGCGGACGTCGGTCTCGATCGCCTCTCGCGGCAGGCGGAAGGCGGGAACGCCGATCAACATGGTGCCGCCGCCATACGGGAGGCTGTCGTAGACGGTGACCTGGTAGCCCTTCACGGCGAGCTCGCGGGCCACCGAGAGGCCGGCGGGGCCGGCGCCGATCACGGCGACGCGTTCGGCGCGCGGTGTGATCAACGGGGCAACGTCCGGGATGCCAGAGGCGGCATGCCACTCCACGAGGAAGCGCTTCATGGCCCGGATCGCAAGCGGTCGATCGATGTCGCCGCGGCGGCAGGCGCGTTCGCACGGTGCGGAACAGACATACGAGCACATGGCTGCGATCGGATTCGGCTCGCGGGAGAGGAGGTAGCCCTCTTCGAACTTCCCTTCCGCGGCGAGGTTCAGGTAGCCACGGCAGTTGGTGCCAACGGGGCAGGCCTCTTGGCACTCGATGTTGCACTGAAGCCACGAAGCATCGACGGGCTGAACCAGAAAGTCCTGCGTCTCGAGGGTCACGATCAACCTTTCTTGCCGACGGTGGGACCGCGTTTCTCTGATCAAATGTTAGCAGGGGCTCCTCGTGGACGCCTTCGGCCGAAGGGGCGGATCAGGCTCGTTGCGCCTCGATCTCCGCGAGCACTTCCGCTGCATGGCCGGTCGGCGTGACGCTCCCCCAGACCCGCGCCACCCTCCCGTGAGGGTCGATCAGGAAGGTGACACGATGCGTCCCTGTGAAGGTGCGATCCCCGACCGTACGCTCACCCCACACCCCGTACGCTTCGGCAACCTCGTGACCGACGTCGGCGAGGATCGGAAAGTTCAGCTGGAACTTGTCGCGGAAGGCGGCCTTGCTCGCCTCGTCGTCCGGACTCACCCCCCAGACGATCGCCCCTGCCTGGTGCAGCGCGCGTTCTGCATCGCGAAACTCGCACGCTTCGATCGTGCACCCTGGCGTGTCGTCTTTCGGATAGAAGTAGAGCACGAGCCAGCGGCCTTCTGCATCGCGGAGCGCGCGCTCGACACCGTCGGCGTCGCGCAGTGCGAAGAGCGGCGCGGCGTCTCCCGCAACCGGCCGCGCATCGAGAGGGCTCATGCGGCGAGTGTAAGGCGTTCGATCAGCGCGCGCGCCACGCTCACCAGCAGGCCGCCCGCGCTCAGCGCGACCAAGAGCAGATCCGCGCGTCCGAACGTCGAAGGTCGGGATGCGGTGGCAGGTCGGGATCGCGACGGAAGGCGGAGTCCGCGTACCTCGAGGGCCACAGCCAGCCGAGGGACGGCGCGGATCGATGCGTCGAAGAGATCGGCGAGCAGCAG
The DNA here is from genome assembly GCA_903847005.1 of uncultured Chloroflexota bacterium. Classification (GTDB taxonomy): domain Bacteria; phylum Chloroflexota; class Limnocylindria; order Limnocylindrales; family Limnocylindraceae; genus Limnocylindrus. Next base: position 8,200 of record CAINCM010000136.1, read on the forward strand.
CGGGTCTCTCGTGCGTCCTGAAAGGCGGCGAATCGCGCGCCGCTCTCGCGCCTCGTGCATCAGCGACGGCAGCGTGGCCGCACTCGCAAGGAGGGCGAGCGTGGGTGCAAACGGCGCGCGCAGGTGCTGGATCGCACCGTCGGCGAGTCGGAGCGGTTCGAACGGTCGCAACAGCACGAGGCTCCCCGCTGCAAACGCAACGAGTCGCATGCCCGCACCGAAGGCCGACTCGGCGCTCGCGCCACCGATCAGGTTCGCGATCACCAGCCCTGCGATCGCGGGCGCGAGCGCGAGCGCGAGTCGCAGCGTGGCAAGAAACTGCACGCCAGAGCTCCAGGCCACGATGAGCGCGGGAAGTGCGATCGCGCCCTGCGCGGCCGCCGTGACAGGGCTGATGACCGAGAGGACGAACCAGAAGACGGCGAGACCGAATCGCGTCAGCGGATTCGAGACACCAAACAAGCGCTTCGCCGGCGCTGGGCTCAACAGGTCGCTTGCGAGCTGCACTCCGCGTTGGACGACCGACGTCTCGCCGAGATCCGCTGCGCCACTCGTCCCCGCAGGATGCTGAACGGTCCGAGACCGATCGCCAGAGACGGCGTTCGTCACACGCACATCGTGCATTGCAACGAGCAGCGCACAGCCAGCGCGCGTCTGTTCTTCCAAGAGCGCGATCACGCGCGCGGCCGATGCATCATCCAGACCGAGCGTCGGCTCATCGACCAACAGGAGCGTCGGCCTCTG
>CAINCM010000137.1 GCA_903847005.1 uncultured Chloroflexota bacterium
CACCTGTACAGCGTCGGCTACATGAGCCACGACCCGGGCTACTGGCGCTTCTTCGCCTATCTCAATCTCTTCATGTTCTCCATGCTCCTTCTGGTGCTGGCGAGCAACCTGCTCGTCGTCTTCGCGGCGTGGGAGCTCGTCGGCCTCTCCTCGTACCTGCTCATCGGCTTCTGGTACACCAAGCGCGATCCGGGACTCGCCGCGAAGAAGGCGTTCGTCACCAACCGCGTGGGCGACGTCGGGTTTGCGCTCGGCCTGATGGGGCTCGTCGCCGTCTTCGGCACGCTCGACATCCCGACGATCCTCGCAGGGATCGCCGCAGGCGAGTTGACGGGGACCGCCGCCACCGTCATCGCACTGCTGATCTTCTGCGGCGCGGTCGGAAAGTCGGCACAGTTCCCGCTCCACGTCTGGCTCCCCGACGCAATGGAGGGACCGACTCCGGTCTCCGCACTCATCCACGCCGCAACGATGGTGAACGCCGGTGTCTACCTGGTGGCACGCATGAGCCCACTCTTTGCCGCAAGCCACGAGGCGATGCTCGTCGTCGCTGCGATCGGCATCTTCACCGCAATCTTCGCCGCGTCCATTGCGTTCACGCAGACCGATATCAAGCGCGTGCTCGCCTTCTCCACGCTCTCGCAGCTCGGCTACATGTTTGCCGCACTCGGCGTCGGCGCCTGGGTTCCCGCCATCTTCCATCTGGTCACGCACGGCTTCTTCAAGGGCCTCCTCTTCCTCGGCTCAGGCTCCGTGATCCATGCGGTCGACGGCGAGCAGGAGATGCCGAAGATGGGCGGCCTCGCCAAGAAGATACCGATCACCTACGCCACCATGCTGATCGGCACGATCGCGATCGCAGGGCTTCCGCCCCTCGCGGGATTCTGGTCGAAAGACGAGATCCTCGGTGAGGCGTTCAAGTTCGGCTACACGTGGGTCTGGCTTGTCGGGCTGGTCGTCGCCGGCGCAACCGCCTTCTATATGTTCCGCCTGATGGGGCTCACCTTCTGGGGGAAGAGTCGAGTCGCTGAGAGTGTGCACCCGCACGAATCGCCGTGGACGATGACACTTCCGCTGATCCTGCTCGCGATCCCTTCGATCGGCATCGGTGCGCTGCTCGGATTCCCTGTTGCAGACGGCATCATCAAGCATGGGCTCGAGCCGATCTTCCACACGGCCGATGAGATGCTCGGGATTGAACACTCGAAGTGGCAGCTCTTCGGAATCGACGGCCTCTTGATGCTTGCGAGCGTGACGATCGCGTCAATCGGGACGGCGATCGGCGTTCGGCTCTTCCGCAGCGACAACGGCGACCGCATCCGCGCCATCACGGCTCGACTGCAGCCGCTCTATGTGGGGAGCAAGGGGCGCTGGTTCTTTGACGATCTCAATGATCTGATCTTCGTGCGACTCGGGAGCCGCGTTGCCAACGCTGTCTGGTGGTTCGATCGGCGCGTGGTGGACGGTGCGGTGAATGGCGTCGGCGCGCTCACCTCAAGCGGCGGTCGAGGACTTCGGCAGATCCAGACTGGACGCGTCCAGAACTACGCGCTCGGCATCGCGCTCGGCCTGGCGGCGATGGCGATCGCCTACCTGGTGATTGCGTCATGAGCGATCTCACTCAGTTCGTTGGGTCACTGCCGATCCTCTCCATGATCACGCTCCTGCCGCTCGTCGGCGCGCTCGGCATCGCGCTGATCCCCTCATCGCGCCCGTCGGCCATCCGCGGTGCAGCGCTCGCGATCTCCGTCATCACGTTCGTTCTGAGCCTCCTGATG
>CAINCM010000138.1 GCA_903847005.1 uncultured Chloroflexota bacterium
GTGCGGCGCGCCACGCTGCACAACCTCGACGAGATCCGTCGCAAGGACGTGCGCGTCGGCGACGTGGTGATCTTGCAAAAGGCCGGCGATGTGATCCCGGAGGTTGTTCGCTCGCTTCCAGATCGACGGCGCGGTCCGCTGCCGGAATTCCAGATGCCGACTCGCTGTCCATCGTGCCAGGGGGAGGTGCTTCGCGACGAAGTCCGCCATCGATGTCCGAATCCGTGGTGCGGGGCGCAGCTGTTCGAGGGGCTCCGTCATGCGGTGGGACGTGGCGCTCTCGACATCGAGGGGCTCGGCGAGAAGCTGCTCGCCCAGTTGGTCGATCGGGGGAGGGTGCGGCGACTCGCGGACCTCTTCACCCTTACGGCGGAGGACCTGGACGGTCTCGATCGCATGGGGAGCGTGGCGGCGCGCGAGAAGAAGGGGAGCGCGAATCGAATCGACAACGTGCTGCGTGAACTGAACCGGCGCAAGGAGCAGGACCTTTGGCGCGTGCTCGTTGCCCTGGGCATCCGGCACGTGGGTGAAACCACCGCGCGAGACCTTGCGGCCGAGCTGACGCGTCGCGTCCCCCCTGGGCCGGAGTGGAGCGCTCGTGTTGCAGCGGAGCTTCGTCGCCTCACGGTCGAGGATCTGACACGCATCGACGGTGTCGGTGCGGTGGTCGGCGAGAGCATCGAGCGATTCTTTGCGAGCGACATCACGAGGGGCGGGATGGACGAGCTCCTCGCCGCTGGGGTGACCTTCAGGCCGAGCATGGCCAACCCTCCGCGTGAGGCCGTAGGGCCGCTCGTCGGGGAGGTGGTCGTGGTGACGGGAACACTGGTCATATCGGGGTTGAGTCGCCGCGATGCGCAAGAGCGCATCCGTGCGGCGGGCGGCGTCGTCGCCGATGCCGTCACCTCGAAGACAACCCTCCTGGTGGCGGGCGAGAAAGCGGGGAGCAAGCGTGCCGATGCCGAACGTCTCGGCATCCGCATCGTGGACGAGGCGGGCCTCCTTCGCATTCTCGGGGAGTCTGCGTCGGGCGGGTAGGATTCTGGCATGTCGGAACTAACCCGTGCCGAGGTCGAGAAGGTTGCCGCACTCGCACGCCTCGGCCTTACCGGCGAAGAGATCGAGAAGCTGCAGGGCGACCTCAATCTGATCCTCGAGCAGTGGTCGCGACTCGCCGAAGTGGACACGTCGGCCGTTCCGGCAAGCGCGCAGACAATTGTCCAGGAGTTGCCGCTGCGAGACGATGCGCCGATCCCATCTCTGCCGGTAGACCGCGCGTTGCAGAACGCGCCGGCACGAGCAGGCGACTATGTGAGGGTGCAGGCAATCCTGAGCGAAGAGGCCGACGGATGAGCGTCGAACTGCGTCGGGCGACCGCCGCACAGCTCCGAGACGGATACCTGCGTGGCGCGTTCACCCCGAGCGAAGTTGTGGACGCGCTCCTCGCGGCGATCGCCAAGGAAGACGCCACGCTCGGTGCGTGGCTCAGCCTCCGAACCGCGGAGGTGAGGGCGGAGGCGGAACGCGCCGGTGCCGCGTATAGCGCCGCGCGAGCGAACGGAGATCGCGCGATGCGAGCGCTCCCGCCGCTGCTCGGCGTCCCGGTGGCGCTGAAAGATCTCGTCAACATGATCGGTACGCCCACGACGGCGGGCTCCAAGATCCTCGATGGCTACATCAGTCCGTATGATGCAACGATCGCCGCGAAGCTCAAGGACGCCGGCGCGCTCATCCTCGGTAAGACCAACATGGACGAGTTTGCGATGGGCTCCTCGACAGAGTTCAGCGCCTACAAACGCACGGTCAATCCATGGGATCTCGAACGCGTCCCCGGGGGCTCATCGGGCGGCTCTGCCTCCGCAGTCGCCGCGTTGCACGCGCCGCTGAGCA
>CAINCM010000139.1 GCA_903847005.1 uncultured Chloroflexota bacterium
GAATGCACTGCCGACGAGCGGTCCGCGCGCATCCGGATCGATGACGTAACGGCCCTGATCGTCGAGTCCGATGCCTGACGTGCCCGCAGTTGGAATGTTCGTGCCAGCAAGTGCCAGGATCCCGGCGACAACGAGCGCGATGATCCCGATGCGAAGGAGTGCGCGCCGCGGGAACGGCCCGATCGTTGTCACGTCTAGAGCCCTGGAAGTCCGGGGAGATAGCGGGCCAGAAGTGGCAGGAGCCCTGCCGAAATCGCGACCCCGATCAGCGCAACCAGGACTCCGCCGAGCCGACCTGCGGCGGGCGTCCCTCTCCGCAGCACCGACAGGATGCGGGGCGCACGGCTCCCACCGCGCGCAGCGGCGATGGCAATCATGACAAATGGGACTCCGAGTCCCGCGCTGTAGATCAGCAACAGTGCGGCCGCACCAACGGGGTCGCTCGATGTTGCTGCGAGTGCGAGGATGGAGCCGAGCACGATGCCGATGCAAGGTGTCCATGCCGCGGCGAAAGCGAGTCCGAGAAGGAGGCTGCCGAGTCGACCTGCGGCGTTCACCGCGCGTGGTGCCGCGCTGCGATCAAGGATCGGAATGCGGACGAAACCGGCAAGGTGCAGTCCGCCGGCGGCGACTGCGATCCCAAGCGGAAGTTGAATGGCCGGGAGGAGTCCCGCGAGTGCACCGCCGGCATATGCCGCACCGAGACCGAGGAGGGTGAAGACCAGGGTGAACCCTGCGACGAAGAGCAGGGCGTGGAGCACCGGAGACTCGCCGCTCCTGAGCGCGGAGAGGCGGCCGAGATATGCGGGAACGAGCGGGAGCACGCACGGCGAGAGGAAGCTGAGGACACCAGCGAGGAGCGCACTCAGTAGGCTGATCTCAGACACTGCTCACCCGTCTTTCTCCAGGCGTCCGAGGAAGCGCTGGATGCGCAACCGACTTGTTGCATGTGCGAGCAGTTCACCTCGGTATTCGAGCGCGGGGATCTCGGCGACCAGCCGTTTGTGGAGGCGCGGGTCACGCTCGATGTCGACCTCGCGAACGGAGGGGAGGAGAGGGGAGCCTGCGAGCACATCACGCAAGGCGCCACGCGCCTCGTCGCAGAGTTCGCACTCCGCTCGCACATAGAGGGTGATCGAGGGCATCTCCATGGGCATATTCTCCCATGCGGGGCTGGGCTACCATCTTGTCGAGCCCCCGTAGCTCAGTGGATAGAGCGCCGCCGTCCTAAGGCGGGCGTCGTCGGTTCGATTCCGGCCGGGGGCACCATCGGGGCATCGCACGGGGGAGAGGAGCGAGGGTGAGCGATCCGCAGATCACGAAGGAGATTCCAGACTTCCAGCAGCCCCCGGATGTCGGGGTGCTCCGAAACGGCGCATTCCTGCGACTCTGGATCGCCCAGCTACTGACGCAGATCGGCGGCAACGTCGTCCTGTATGGGCTGACTGTGCTGGTGGCCGAACGCAGCGGCTCCACTTCGGCGCTGAGCCTGCTCTTCCTGAGCTTCCTCGTCCCCGCCGTCGCCCTTTCGCCGATCTCCGGAGTCTGGGTTGATCGACTTGACAAGCGACTTGTCCTCATCGTGGCGAACTTCACGCGCGCGGTCGCATTCTTCCTGATGCTCGGCAGCGTCGATGCGCTCGGCATCGTGTTGTTGCTGAACATCTTCGCCAGCTTCATGACGACCATCTTCGCACCCGCTGAACTTGCGATGATCCCGCTCCTTGTTCGCA
>CAINCM010000140.1 GCA_903847005.1 uncultured Chloroflexota bacterium
AGGCTGGCGGGGGCCCGACGGGAACCTCAGGGTTGCCGACGGCGTTACAGGAACGATGGGCACCCCATAGATGAAGTTGAATGTGATGAAGTTGAGAGCGATGAAGGTGAGAGAGGTGAAGGAGCGCAACATGCAGATCAAACTCACTCGAGTGTTCACGGCGCTCACCGCCCTTGCGCTGATCTTCGCTGCCGTACTCCCAGCGCGGGTCAGCGCCGCAGGGAGCCACGGCCTACCGATCGACACTCCTGCGGAGGCGCATGAGGCCGTCCTTGAGACCGGCGCACCGTTTGGGGACTTCGCCTTCTTGGGTGACGGGCTGATCGGGGCCTCCCAGTACTACGAAGTGAAGGGGGAACCCGGAAGCGCCGCGAGCTGGATCGTCATCTACACCTACGGCTGGGGCGACTGCCCGGCCGGCTGCATCAGCCGACACACGTTCGTCTATCAGGTTGACCCCGTGACCGGTGAGGTGCGCTTCGATCGACAAGAGGGCGAGGCGCTTCCCGCGGAGGCTCCAGAAGCACTCAAGCAGCTGGAAGCGAGTGGTGGCGCCGCGGTGGTCACCACGCCAATCGATACAACGGTGCCAGCGGCATCGGACGCGCCGCCAGCTGCCTCAGACGCGCCCGCCACGGAGGATCCAGATTGGGCGGCGATGTATGAACAGTGGTACGAAGACTTCGTCGCAGGCCTTGAGCCCTGCGCGCCGGATGCAGACCCAGCCGACCCTGCACTGATGACCTGCCTCCTGCCGGATGGCAGCGTTGCCGGACCGATGCCTCTCTTCGCGCCCGCGCCAGGACCCATGGATGGCGGCGAGAGCACTGGTGGCGACGGATGGATTAACGAGCTACCAAAGATCATCCTCGCGATGCTCTTAGTGTGGATCGGCGGCGCGGCGATCGTTGGATGGAGGAAGTCCCGCGCCGTGTAAGGCGAACGCGTTACGGCGTGGCGGTACCCCACTCGTAGTTCTGCTTGAGAATGCGCAGATAGACGAACGTTTCGGTTTCGAGTACACCTTGAATCGAGCGCAGCCGTTCTGTCAGGAACGAGAGAAGCGCATCGTTGTCTTCACAGACCACCTCGATGAGCAGGTCGTACGCGCCGGCGACCACCACGCAGTAGCTGACCTCGGGCAGCGCCTCGAGTGCGGCGGCGGTGGAGAGGAGTGCGGCGGGCGTGCAGCGAACGCCGATCATCGCCATCAGCGGGTAGCCGACCTTGAGTGGATCCGCAACGGCGATCACCTTGAGTGCTCCACGGTCCACGAGCGCCTTGTAGCGCGCGCGGATGGTGGACTCTGGTACGGCGAATGCGGTGGCGATCTCGGTGAACGGACGACGGCCGTCGACCTGGAGCACCTCCATCAATCGGCGATCGAGATCGTCGAGCCCGGCGCGTTCCTGAGCCTTTGCCATCGATCCTCCCGCGCAGCGGGGCCTGCGCCTCCTTCGCCCAATGGGCGATCGGGGTGAAGGCTACCATCAGGAGGTGATCAGAGGACCGCTCCTTGTGCTCCGCGCCCTTCTGGCGAACGTGCAGTTCGCCATGGTGCAGATCGCGGCGATCACGATCGCGGCGAGCGTTGGGGTGGCGCTGCGGCAGCTCCCCGACTACGCGCTGCTGAGCGCCTCCGACTACGCCGTGGAGATGGGTGCACTGCGCGCGCTCTACGAGCCGACGCTGGGGCCGCTCGTTGGCCTCTTCGAGCGGCTCGGCTTCTTCCGCATCTTCACCGCGCCGTGGTTCACCGCCCTGCTGATCCTGCTCACCGTCTCGATCAGCGTCTGCACCCTGGATCGGCTGCCGAAGATCCGTGCCGCCACGGCGCGCAGCCGCGTGGCGCAGCCAGGCAGCTTCTTCGACGCATCGCTTGCGGGACGCGGCGCGATCCTGCTCGCCACGCCACTCGCCTCAGGCGAGAGCAACGGCGTGGCGGAGCGCATTGCGAGCGAGATGCGCGCGCGTGGATGGGAGGCGAGCACGAGTGCCGACCCGGAGAGCCCAGGAGGGACGATCGTGCACGGGGATCGCTTCCGACGATCGTACCGATTCACCCTGGTGATGCACGCAGG
>CAINCM010000141.1 GCA_903847005.1 uncultured Chloroflexota bacterium
GGAGCGGATGATCTTGGTGGCGCGCAGAGCACCACGGTTGCCGGCGGCGTCAACGCCATCGGAATCGTCGGCTGGTTCGACGAGCCACGGGTCTACGCGGCCGCGGAAGACGAAATCATCGCCTTCACGATTCGAGCAGACGCACCGGCGCTGCGCGCGGCAACGATCAGCATCGGTGGAGCCTCGAGCATCGTCGTCAACGACGCCACACGGTTCGTGCACGCGGTGGCACCGGCGCGCGCGACGAGCGGCGTCGCAGCCCTCTGGAGCATCGAGCCGAACGGAAACGCCTATTTTGCGGACACCGAACTGCGCAACCCCGCAACGGAGAGCGACGAACCGCTCATGAGCGGTGCGCTCGTCGGTGCGGTGATCGACGGCTCAGCTGAGCTTCCAGACGGCGGGCGCGGAGAGCTGATCACCGCCTGGCCGAGCGGCGAGATGGTGCAGGTCGCCGTGGGCGACCTCTCTTCGGGGTGGCGATGGCCTGGCGTCGCTGCGGGAGCGGTCGCTGCCGCACTTCTCGCACTCCTCGCGCGACTGTTGACGGAGCGACGGGACGTTGCGGCGCTCACCGGGCTCCTTGCGCTCCTCGACGGCGCAGGGTTTGTGCAGAGTCGCATCGGGATGAACGACGCCTTCCTGCTCGCCGCGTTCTTGGCCGCCGCATGTGCCTTTGTTGCGTGGTTGCAAGGTCGCGCAGGCGGAGCTGCTGGGGGGAGCATCCTGCTTCTCGCCGCCGGATCCACTCTCGGCATGGCACTCGCGAGCAAGTGGGTGGCGCTCTACGGAGCCGGCGCGTTGGGGTTGATGTGGCTCGCGCGCAGTTCGTTGGGACGAGCGCTTGCCGTGGTTGGCCTGATCGGGGTCGGCGCGCTCCTTCTCCCCTCCGCGCTCTCCGTCTCCGCCGACGGAGGACGTCTCCCCAACCTCCCCTTCCTCGCCGTCGCGATCGTTGTAGTCGCCGCCGCCGTGGCGGCGATCCGTCGAGCGCGCGACGACAGCCGTCCCTGGATCGACCTGAAAGGCGCGAGCGGTGCCGTCTCGTTCGGCGCATCGGCGCTGTTGGTCGGCGCCGCGCTCGTTGCACTCCCGCTCGCCGTGTACCTCATCAGCTACCTCCCGTGGGCGGCGCTAGGGAATCAAATCGTCGCGGGGTGGCCGCTCGGCAACGACGGGCGAACGCTCGCCGACCTCACCACCTCGATGTACCAGTACCACGACACCCTTCGTGTGGCGCACGCCGCAAGCTCGCCGTGGTGGGCGTGGCCGTTCGACCTGAAGCCGGTGTGGTTCTTTCAAGAGAGCTTTGCGGCGATCGACGGTTGGAGCGGCGCGATCTACAACGGAGGAAACATCGCCTCGCGCATCCTCGGTCTCGCCGCCGGCGCATGGCTCGTGCGCCAAGCGTGGATGCAGAAGAGCTGGGGCCTCGCCAGCGTCGCGGTGCTCTTCTTCGCGCTCTGGTTGCCGTGGGCGCGCATCGATCGCGCCGCCTTCCAGTACCACTATTTCCCCTCGTCGCAGATCGCGCTGATCGCGCTCGCACTGCTCCTTGCAGATCTGCGAAACGGAGCTGCACGCGCCGTTCGGTTTGCACAACATGGACTCGCAGCACTCATCGTGATCGCACCCCTGCTCTGGGCGACAGCGCCGCTCCTGTGCACCGCAGCGGGAGTGCTCGATGTGTACCCCGAGAGCCAGGTCTGTCTCTCGTCGGGCCTCGGGACACCGGGTCCGGTCATCGGTGCGCTCCTCCTCATCCCTGCCGCGTACGCCGCGTGGTCTTTGCGGCGCATCGACGATCCGCGACGCCTCTACCGATGGCTGCTCGTCGCGATCGGACTCGTTGCGCTGATCTGGTATCCAAACTGGTCGGCACTCCCGTTGCCTACGGGAGTGCACAACGCGTATCAGGGTCTCCTCCCCACGTGGACATGGTCGTTCCAATTCGGCGTGACGCTGGAGAAGCCCGTCGACGTGCCGCTGGTGAGCGGCGCAACTCTCCTCTTTGGCGCGGCGCTCGCGGCGGTCGCGCTCCTTACGCTTGCGTTACTCGAGTACGCGAGGCGACGAGAACTCCACGACGATCGCCCGAAGCGGAACTCCATCGGTCGCTAGGAGGCGCTCGACCGCGGCAGGGAGCGCGACCGCCTCTCCCGAGGCGACGCGTTGACGCTCGTCTGCCAGTGCCAGCCAACCGCCACCCTCGATGACGATCAGGAGCGCGTCATTCGGCGAGCGAAGTGGTCCGAGCACCGCACGTTCGCTCAGCGCAATCTCTGTGATGTGTGCACTCGTGCCGGCGTGCAGGAGCGCGCTCTCAACGCCGGTGGAGCCTGAACCTCGATCTGGTCGACGCTGTCCTGGCCCGAAGCGGCGGATCTCCACCGCGTGACGCTCAGCGCCTCTTGCTGCCGCCGCGGCGATTCGCTCGCTTCAGTGTCGCCTCGACACCGTCGCTCACCTGGCGCCGTGTCCGCAGCATGGCCTCATGTGCCGCCTCCGCGGCAAGCTGCGGTGGGAAACGGTTGACCACCGTGTCGCGAAGGAGATAGAGACCGACGGCGGTGGTGATGATAGGGAAGAGGCCGTACCACTGGAATGCGGCATCGACGAGGTTCAACCCGAAGGTGCTCACGCCGATCCAGAGCAGGTACTCCCACTCGTTGCCGATCACACCCTTGCCATGCGCGCCGCGTGTGGACCATGCGTAGGCGACGATGGTGAGGACGAAGAGGGCCAGGTTCACCAC
>CAINCM010000142.1 GCA_903847005.1 uncultured Chloroflexota bacterium
GAAGACGAAGGGGGCTACTCGCCGTTCGACTTCACCGACACGCATCTCACCATTCGCAATATGACGATCCTCAACGCATGGGATGACAGCGAAGGCGCTGGCATCCACCACATCCAAGACGATGCAACCGATACCGTCACGTTGACCCTCGACACCGTGGTGATCGAGTATGCCTATGCTGCAGACAACGGAGCCGGCGTTTACTCGGGCGGCGATGTTGACGTGTACGACAGCATCTTCGAAGAAAACGGAATCGGGGGCGGTGCGATTGGAAGCGGGGCCGCGATCTACGCCCTAGGGGACGTAGACGTGACCGATTCCACGTTCGAAGGCAACTACTCAAACGTCCAAGGCGGGGCCATTTGGTCCGATGCGGACGTCTCGATCACCGGCTCGATGTTTGTTGGTAATTGGACCGACAGAGATGAGGACGGTGAAGGTGCAGATACGGCAACTGGTGACGAGGGCGGCGCAATCTACGCAGCAGACGGCGTGGTTGTAAGCGACTCCAGCTTTGTGAATAACGAATCGCCGACATTGGGTGGCGCAATCTGTGCCCTCGGAGCAGTTACAATCGAAGACTCATCTTTTTCGGGTAACGAGGCAGGCGAAGATGGCGGAGCCGTAGCGGCCGGTGCGACCGCGTCGGTAACCGCCGGCTCCCACTTCGAAAATAACGTGGCGGGCGCAATGGGTGGCGCTCTCTTCGTGGGGGACGGTGATCTCCTAGTCGAAGACAGCGTATTCACGGGGAATCATGCGGAAGAGGGAGGCGCGATCAACAACGACGACAATGGGGCTTCCACGGAGATCCATAGCAGCAGGTTTACGGACAATTTTTCCGACGGTGAACAGGGCGGTGCAATCCACACGGACGGTGACATTGAGGTCTCGCGGTCGACATTCTTCGGGAACTCTACGATCAGCGACGAGGAGTCCGGTGACGGTGGAGCCATCCATGTGTCCGGCGACGGCCACAGTCGCATCACCACTTCCGTCTTCAGGGAAAACAGCGCTTTGGACTCAGGCGGGGCACTGTACCTTGAAGACTGTGAATCGGCTGAGATCAGCAGCTCGATATTCACAGATAACGAGGCCGCTGATTCTGGCGGGGCCGTGAACAACGTCTGCGACTCGGACTCGGTAGTTGAAGTCATCGGCAATACGTTTGTAGGCAATCATGCACACTCCTATGGCGGCGCGATGGACAACGATGCCGACGACGGAGCGATCACCATCTATATTCGCAATGTCTTTTTTCGTAACACGGTGCTGGGGAGCCCCGCTCCCGGCGAAGGCGGAGCAGTTTGGGTGTATTCTGGTCGCTTCACCAAGAATGTTTTCCGCTCAAATCGCGCACTGACCTGCGGTGGGGCGGTGTATCTGGACGAGACTGACTTCAACACGCTCAAGAGTGGCCGCAACTCGTTCTCCTCCAACAGAGGATCAGGGAGTCGCAGGTATTGGGATGTTTGCCGATGAACCGCGGCTCGGGGTACATTGCGCCGACTAGAGACAGTGCTGCGCGGGGGTAACGTCCTGCAAGGAGCACGGATTGGATTGATTGTTAAGATCGAAGACTAATGAGGTAACCGTGCGACCTATGTCGCGCGGAAGTGCAACACTGAGGCGCCGAGCGGGGGACTGTTCGGCGCCTCAGCCGTTTCCGATGTTCGGCTTGGGGGCTCTCCTGTAGCCTGCCCCGCAAGGTGAGTTCCCTTGATGGGATTCAGGCCGATCCTGAACGCTGTCCCGGTTGGCGACCAGATTGCGGGTCGGCCGAAGGGGGCTTTGTAACCAAACTCCCCCTCACATTGGACGATACTTGGGGTACTGTATGGGTCAGACGGAGTTATCAGGCCTCGGCTGAGGCGCCGGATTTCGGTCTATTTGGGCATGTCGCTGATGTGGAATTAGGTCAACCTTTAGAGGAGGCAGAGATGTTGAAATTGAGACTAGCTTCAGTGGCGTTCGCGAGTGCCCTCATCGGCGCGATCGCGATCGCCCCAGCTCCCGTGCGAGCCGTTGCAGGGGAGGACTTCTATATCTCCGACAACGCAGCGGCCGCATCGGTCGGCGTCGGGACCGGATGC
>CAINCM010000143.1 GCA_903847005.1 uncultured Chloroflexota bacterium
GAAGACGAAGGGGGCTACTCGCCGTTCGACTTCACCGACACGCATCTCACCATTCGCAATATGACGATCCTCAACGCATGGGATGACAGCGAAGGCGCTGGCATCCACCACATCCAAGACGATGCAACCGATACCGTCACGCTGACCCTCGACACCGTGGTGATCGAGTACGCCTATGCGCAAGGCGACGGTGCTGGCGTCTGGTCGGGCGGCGATGTTGACGTATACTTCAGCATCTTTGAAGACAACAGCTTCGGTGGTCCGGCGGAACACAACGGGGCCGCGATCTACGCCGTTGGTGACGTCTCCGTGGAGAACTCGGAATTCCTGAATAACGAGTCGACGAGTGATGGCGGCGCAATTTACGCCGTTAACGTCACCGTGACCAGTTCCGATTTCTATAACAATGGGGCCGTGTATGACGGTGGAGCGATTCTTGCTGTGAACGCATACATCTATACGAGCCACTTTGAGTCGAATGGGGCGGACGACGATGGCGGCGCGGTGTACGCCATAAACGACGCTACGATTGAAGAGTCCACGTTCACAGATAACCATACCCTCGACGAAGGTGGTGCCGTCTATGCTGACGACGATCTGGAGGTCATTGATTCGGAATTCAATGACAACGAAGCCGACGATGGGGGTGCAATCTACGTAGATGAAGAGGACGTAGATATCTCGGGTACGAGCTTTGTTCGTAACTCTGCTTTGGATGACGGTGGGGCGTTATATCACGATGATGACGATGAAGACTCTCCGAGTGTGAACATCATCGACTGCGTCTTTACAAACAATGAGGCCGGAGATGATGGTGGCGCTCTGTCTCTCCGATGGTCGATTGACCTGCTCGCAGATTCTCTCTTTTCCGGAAATCGTGCGAATCAAGATGATGATGAAGGGGATGCGGGCGACGGGGGTGCTCTCATGTCCGAAAACGGAATTAGTGATGAAGATGAGGACGGCTATTCTGGCATCCACAACAACGTGTTCTCTGAGAACGAGGCAAGTTATGGTGGAGTCTTGTGGTTGGATGAAATTGATCAGTCCGATGAAATCGTCGGGAATCGATTCATCAACAACCTCGCCACTGAAGACGGTGGAGGAATCTGGATGACCGATTACGGTGATAATGGAGAGTTGATCAAGTTCACTCAGAACATCTTCACCGCCAACAGAGCTGATGGCATGGGCGGCGGTGTATACATGGATCTCTTTGAGGCGATTGCACTTCCGAACACGACAACCTTCTCCCGCAACAAGTTCACTCGAAACGTTTCTACCTGGGGCGGCGGAATCACAATTAACGGGCTGGATGAGTGTGAGTCGACACCGATCAGCACAAGACAGGTGGCTCGCAACCTCAGGTCAAACAAGTTCTCCAAGAATCGGGGTGGAGGCTCGCGAAATGCGAATGTCGCGGTCTATTGCAGTGCGGCGTTTGAGTAGTTCCGAACTTTAGATCACTGTAGCTAGATGATCCGTGCAGAGGGTCGGGCTTTTGGCCCGGCCCTCTACACTTCCGGTGCTTCATTGATCTCCAACGGCTAATCGGGCGCTTGTAAGGGCCAGTTATCGCACCTAGGCTCTCCCTCCTCTGTAGCAACGTGTGGGTCGAACCTAGTCATTGCATCAGCGGTGATGCTCAATGCTGTAGGGCCAGCCATCCTGCGAAATAATCTCTTTAAGGCGCACAGGGCGGTCTCGGAATTTGTTGACCTTCCAAGCGACGTCAGCGATGTAGCGGTCGCAAAGGCGTTCACTCGGAATACATACTCTCTGAACGCTGCGAGCGTAGGGGGACGTGTGGGTTACTTCCTATACGACGACTGGGCTGGTCGATTAAACGCCCGCAGGCTTGAAAAGGCCATCAAGGGAAGTAACCGCCTGATTGGGCCGAAGCGAGGTCTTGTCTACCAAGAAGCGGACTAAGTAGGGCGGCTATTCATAGCCGTCTCAGCGGTCGAGTCCGGTAGGCAGCCGCGAGCGGCTCATGCCAGCGCCGCAGCTGTGCTCAGACCTGTATCCTGCTCAGGATGCCGAGTCTCACCGATCAGGAGCTTGTCGCCGCATGCCTGGCGGGGCGTGAGAGCGCCTATGCGTTGCTCGTGGAGCGCTACACCCCGCGCCTGCACCGTATCGCTGCACGTATCTGCCGGCACCCCCAAGATGCAGAGGATGCCGTGCAGGAGGCCTTCCTGCAGGCGGTGCGGGATCTGCGGAAGTGGAAGCCCACGGCGCCGCTCGAGGCCTGGCTCGTCACGATCACCGTCCGCACCGCCCAGAAGGTGGACCAGCGCTCGAACCGTGCCGCGAGCCGCTCCGACTCCCTGGACGCCCCCCTCCCGGACGGGAACCAGCGCGAGCTGCGCGACCAGGCCGCCAGCACGGATCCTGCCGCCGCCGCAGGGCGGACCGACCTCGCCTCCCGGCTGGCCGCTGCCATCGCGGACTTACCGGACAAGTACCGGATAGCTGTAACACTGCGCTTCCAGGAGGGGCTGAGCCCCAAAGAGATCGCCGAGCACCTTGGCCTCCCCGAGCGCACCGTGCGCACGCAGCTGCAGCGGGGTCTCCGGGCGCTCCGGGAGCGGATTGAGGGTTTGGAGTAGGGTCGAGCGGGCCAGATCCTGTAACAAACGGCCCTTTTGAGTCATTTTGGGCTCCTGGGCGCCTTAGATAAGCATGACCGTCTGCAGCGGTTCTTTGGAGCACGTCGAACTCGCCCTTCTCGAAGGGTCCGAGCTCTCTTCTGCTGTTCAGGCACACCTGAGCACCTGCTCCTCGTGCGCGGCCCAGGCCGAGACCCTCGAGGGGATCGTCGCCGCGCTCCAGGCCAGCCCAGCCCCCGTGGCCCCGGCCGGCCTTGCGGCACGCCTCGTGCCGCTCGTCCTGGCTGAGGCCCAGAAGGGCCGCCGCCAGGGTGTGTTTGCCCGGGTCTTGCGCCCGGTTGCAGCGTTCGCCACCGCCTTCGGCGTGGTGATCGCCTCGATCGCCGCAGCGGGGGGTGCCCTCGTGGTCTCCGCCGCCCTCACGGCTGGCAACCGCACGCCGCAGCCGGCAACCGAAGCCCCCGCCAAGAGCGAGGCGCCGGTCACAACCGAGGCCCCTGCCACGCAGGCGCCAGCTACGGAGGCCCCGGCCACCGAGGAACCGGAGACGGTCGCCCCGGCCACGCCAGCCCCAGTCCCTACACCGACCCCGGATCTGCCACGGCGGAC
>CAINCM010000144.1 GCA_903847005.1 uncultured Chloroflexota bacterium
GAGCTCACCACAAACCGCTTGGCCCGCTATGTCGGGGCGTGGCGCGGTGCTGAACTGCTCGGATTCGGCGGAATCTGGTTGATGGTGGATGAGGCGCACGTGACGACGATCGCCGTTTCGCCTGCGCTGCGGGGCGGAGGACTCGGCACGGCACTGATGCTTGAACTGCTGCAGGAGGCGCGTCGTGGAGGGGCGCGCGTGGCGACGCTTGATGTGCGCGTCTCGAACGAGGAGGCGCAGCGGCTCTACGCGCGACTCGGCTTTGCCGTCGCGGGACGAAGGATTCGCTATTACGAAGAGAGTGGCGAGGATGCGATCATCATGACCACGGCGGAGCTGCACGAGCGCGGCCAACAGGCACGTGAGGCGCTTGCGAACGCAGCACTCATGGAGGGTGAGCCACTGCCGGATCAAGTCGCCTTTGACATGGCGGCCCGATGAGCAAGCCGCGGCTGATCCTTGCCGTCGAATCGAGCTGCGATGAGTCGGCCGTCGCCTTGGTGCGCGAGGGGGGCGAGGTCCTGGCGGAGCGAGTGGCAAGCCAGAGCGATCTGCACGCCATCTCGGGCGGGGTGATCCCCGAAGTCGCCGCGCGCGAACATCACCTATGGGTGCCGCGACTTCTCGATGAGATGCTCCGCTCTGACGTAGGGAGAACGTATGCAGCCGAGATCGATGCGGTCGGCGTGACCACGGGTCCGGGCCTGATCGGTTCGCTCCTGGTTGGCGCAGGTGTTGCCGCGGCCTGGGCGTGGGGGCGCGGCCTTCCGATCGTTCCCGTGAACCATCTCGAAGGTCACTTTCGTGCGGCATGGCTGCGCGATTCAGCATTCGCGGGTGTGAGGCCGCAGCTTCCTGCAATCGGACTTGTCGTGTCGGGTGGGCATACGCTCATCGTTCATGTGGGCAGCGACGGCGTGAGTGAGCGACTCGGGGGCACCATCGATGACGCGGCGGGAGAGGCGTTCGACAAGATTGCGCGCCTCATCGGCCTGCCGTATCCGGGCGGTGCGGCGCTCTCTGCACTTGCGAAAACCGCGACCCAGCGCACCCGCCGCGATCGCCTCCCGGTGGCGCGCACGGAACGTGAATACGACCTCTCGTTCAGCGGCGTGAAGACGGCGGCCGCGCGGATGGCGCTCGCTGCCGCGGGAGCCCCGTCGAGCGAACCAGGCCGTGCCACGGCGCTTCAAGCAGCGCTTCGCCAGCGCCCCGTCCCTCCCGCCGCAGCGGCAGAGATCGCCGCAGCAGCAGAGGAGGCCATCGTCGCCGCCCTGGTGGAGCGAGTCGAGTCGGCCCTCGTTGCCTATCCAGGGACCGGACTGGTGGTTGGGGGCGGCGTGGCGGCAAACGGGCCGCTTCGCGCCGGGCTCGCGGCCGTTGCGAAGCGCCATCAACGTCCGCTCAGCGTTCCTCCCGCGCGCTGGTGCACCGACAATGCCGCCATGATCGGTGCCGCCGCGCACGCGGCCCTGAGCGAGGGGCGCGTGACGCTGCAGGATCCCGGGCGTGGCTTGAAGGTGAGCGCGGCGTGGCCGTTTGGTGCCGAGGTGCCATCGTGAGCGCCGCCCCGCGTCGCGGCGCCCCCCGGCGCCTCGTTGCAGGACACGCGCCGAAGCAGCATCTGAGCCAGAACTTCCTTGTCGATCTGGAGGCACGCGACGCAATCGTCGCTGCAGGCGGTGTCACTCCAGGGGAGACGGTGTTGGAGATCGGGCCTGGCCTCGGCGTGCTGACCGAAGGCCTGCTGGCGACCGGCGCACGGGTGGTTGCGATCGAGCTTGACCAAGATCTTCTCCCGCGCCTCCAGGA
>CAINCM010000145.1 GCA_903847005.1 uncultured Chloroflexota bacterium
CGCAGGTTCGTCGAGCGCTGGGAGCAGGAGGCTCCACGTACGCCGTGTGGCGAGTCCGGCGCGCAACCGCGTGGCGTCGATGTCGTCGAGCGAAAGCACCTCGAGGAGCGTGGACGCAACCTCAGATCGCTCCCCATCCGTCAGTCCACTGGTCTCCGCGATGAGCTGATAGCGCATCACCGTGGCCGCAAGGACTACGGATCCGGTGCGATCCATGATGGTTCCGCGGAGTGGCTCGGCGCTTTGCGTGAGGCTGAGCCTGCTGCCCGCAACGTCGAGGAGCCGATCGCGATCGAACAGCTGCCACTGCGCAAGGCGGCCGAGACAGAGCGATCCGGCGAGCACCAGGGCGATTCCGATCACGAGCCCGCGGCCCGCGTGATCCGTGCGAACGGCCCGTGGGTCGCCGCTCATCTCAGCGCCCCTCCACGATCAACGGGTCGGTCAGCTGTCCGATCCCCAGCTCGAATGCGCGACGCCGAACGGCTGGCTCGCGACCGACGCGGCTCATCTCCGTCTCGCCCGCACGAATCTGCTCGACGATCTTGGCCTGCTCGTTTTTCAGCCGCTCGATGCGCGCGGCCGAGGTGGTCACCTCCAGGCTGAGGATGAGCACAACGAAGAGGGCGGCAAAGACCACCGCGCCTCCCGTAACGATGCGAGCGAGTTGCACGCCAAAGAGCCCAGAGCGCTGCGTCGAGCTCCACGCCGTGACGCCGATGCGACCGCGCGGGAGTGCGCCTGCCGTGATCGCGGTGCGAGGGCGCGCTGTCCCGGGGAGCGGTCGCGGGCTGGTGCGTATGGAGCCGGTGCCGCTCGTCTGCGGAAGCGGCTGAAATGCCTGGCGAATGGCGGCACGCTGTCGCGCGGCTGCTGCAAGGCGCCCATCGGGGACGCGCTGCTGCGTGATTGGGGCAACGAGCTGTGCGCCACGCAGCGGTCGACCGATTGCCGTCATGCCGCCACCCCGATGCGCTCCGCAACTCGCAGCTTTGCGCTGCGGCTGCGCGGATTTCGTGCGATCTCTTCATCCGATGCGATCAGCGGCTTCCCCGTGATCAGACGGAGCGATGGTGTCATTCCGCATCCGCACAGCGGAACCTTCGGCGGGCAGATGCAACCGCGCGCTGCAGCGGCAAACGCTCGCTTGACAATGCGATCCTCGAGAGAGTGATACGTCAGCACGACGATCCGTCCGCCAACGGCCAGAAGCCGTATCGAGGCGTCGAGAGCGGTCGCAAGTGCGCCGAGTTCGTCGTTGACGGCAATCCGCAGCGCCTGGAAGACGCGCGTCGCAGGATGGATGCGAGGCGGCCTCCCTGGGCGCGCCGCAACCTCTGCCACAAGCTCTGCGAGCTCTTCGGCGGTGGTCACCGGCGTGGAGGCTCGTCGAGCAACGATGGCGCGCGCAATGCGGGCGGCCTGCGGCTCTTCGCCGAACTCGCGGAGGAGCGAGGCAAGCTCCTGCGCCGTCAGGTGCGCGAGGAGCGCAGCGGCGCTCTCCCCCTCTCCTGTGTTGAATCGAAGATCGAGTGGTCCTCCGGTCCGAATGCCGAAACCTCGCTCTGGATCTGCGAGCTGATCTGACGAGAGGCCAAGGTCGAATAGGATCCCGTCTACCCCATGGAAGCCTGCGGCGGCGGCCGCCTCGGCAATGCGCGCGCTGCTGCCGTGGAACGTGTGAAGCCGCGCGCCGTACTCGGCGAGCCGAGCGGTGGATCGCCTGATCGCTGTCGCATCTGCATCGATGCCGAGCAGCGCGCCGTCGGGTGCGCTCGCGGCGAGCAGCGCCGCTGCGTGTCCGCCACCTCCAAGGTTGGCATCGATGTAGCGTCCGCCGCTTCGCGGTGCGATTGCGTCGATCGTTTCACGGAGGAGGACCGGCTCGTGCACGGAAGCTGCGTGCGCAGTGCCACGCGCCTCCTGCATCAGAATCCGAGCCCTTCCAGTTGTGCGGCGAGCGCATCGGATGACTCCATCGAGCCTCGGTATGCGTCCCACCGTGCCGGAGTCCAGATCTCGGCATGATCGCGGGCGCCGACGACCATGGCTTCGCTCTCAAGCTGACTCCAGCCGCGCAACGTGGCGGGGAGGAGGAGGCGTCCCTGCGCGTCCAGCTCGACCTCGAAGGCGCTCCCGAAGAGGAAGCGTCCGAATTCGCGCGCGCTTGCATTGCCGGTTGGGAGCGCTGCGACCTTTGCCGCGAGGTCGTCCCAGGCGGCGCGGGGGAAGATGGCAAGGCAGTTGTCGAGCCAACGGGAGACGAAGGCACCGTCGTCGAGCTGCGCACGGAAGCGGACGGGGACGGCGACCCGTCCCTTCCCGTCGATCGTATGGCGGTACTCGCCAGTAAACACCTTGATTCCCCTCCGCCGTGGCCCTCGGGGGTGGGCACCCCCACCACACCCCACTTACAACCACTTAGGTGCATTCTGCCCCCACCTCCCCCACTTGTCAAGGGAGCCGATCAGCACGGGTGCTCGAGGGGTTCACGAGGAGGGCGCAGCCGATTGGGGTCTGCATTGGGTGGGGCCGGCGAGATGGTCTGTAAGCCGGGTTCTGTCCCCCCTTGCGGGAGGGACGGCCATCCATCTAGACCATCGATTGCTCGATGGCTCGAGCGATCAACCCGAGGACCCTGGCGGTGCGCCAGTTCCAGCCGCGAGGGCTGAAGCGTCCTCCTATTTGACCTTGCTCCAGGCAGAGTTTGCCGCGTTTCACCCCACCGACGAGCCGAAGCTCGCGGTGGACTCGTCTCTGTGGCACTAGTCCGCGCCTCGCGGCGGACGGGCGTTACCCGCTGCCTTGCACCTTGGAGCCCGGACTTTCCTCGAACGAACCCGAAGGCCCATTCGCGGCCGTCCGACCATCTCGCCGGATGGGGAGTCTAGCGCGCCTCGACGCTCACGGCGAGCCCATCGAAGCCGGCGAGGACTCCGTCTGGGAGGCGCGCGGAGAGATCCTGGTAGTCAAGGTCGTGATCCAGATGCGTCAGGATCGCGAGGCGCGGTCCGAGCGCGACGATCAGTGCGAGCGCCTCTTCAACCGTCTGGTGCGTGGGGTGTGGCAGGTCGCGCAGCGCCGAAACAATCAGGGTATCTAGGCCGAGCAACCGCTCGCGTGAGGCTGGGGACACTGCAGAGACATCGGTCAGGTACGCGAAGCCGCCGCTGCGCCAGCCGTGCGCAGGCCGACGGCCGTGAACGAGAGGGATCGCCTCAAAGGTGCGACCGCCGAGGCGCACATGCGGTGCCGCCTCCACCAGTCGAAGCGACGGGATGCCGTGCCCTGGTGCGGTACGTCCGTCGAAGGCGTACTCCCATCTGCGCAGGAGTTCCGTGCACGTCTCGGGGGCGGCGCCGACGTCGAGCACCTCCTCCTGCGCGTCGGTGTATGTGCGCAACTCGTCGATCCCACCCGTGTGATCCACGTGGATGTGGGTGATCAGCGCACCATCGAGCCGCGAGATCCCGCTGCGCAACGCCTGCTGACGGAGATCCATCCCAGGATCGATCACCACCGCCCGTGATGTTTCATTCGCCGGGTCACGCCACTCAACCAGGAGCGAACTCCGCAGGCGCTGGTTGCGAACATCCTTCGAGATGCAGACCTCGCAGCGACAACCGACACGCGGCACACCGCGTGATGCCCCGCTTCCTAGCACGGTCAGCGTGGTGGCGGCGGCTCCCGACAGATCATCGGCATCGGGAAGCCCATTGCCCGCAGCAGCGCTCCGAGCACGCGCACGGTCGTCTGGTCGGCGGACGACCCAGGCCGGACCACCTCGAAGCGCACGATCCAAACCTTCGTTAGCGAGCGCGTCGGCCTGGTGGTTCTCTTCGCGCGGAACGTGCACCGCGCTCCATGCGGCGAAACGTGCGAGTCGTGCTCGCGCTTCGTCGCAGAGCGGGGCGAGCTTTGCATCTCGCACACGCCAGCGTCCGTGCAGCTGCTCCACGACGAGCTTGCTGTCGAGGAGTAGTTTCAGCTCGGAGGCACCGAGCTCGGCGGCAAGCTCGATGGCAGAGATGAGCGCCTTCCACTCCGCCACGTTGTTCGTGGTGGTGCCGATCGCAGCGGAGATGGTGGCGTCGGGCTGTGCCGATGGGTGATCAGCGCCGTCGCGGGACGCGTCGTACAGCGCAACACCGATCGATGCGGGCCCCGGATTGCCTCGGCACGCACCGTCCGTTCGACCGATCAGCGCGCGCATCGCGCGCTACCCGCGAGAGCCGATCGCCGTAGACACCTCGAGGATCGCCTTGGTGATGTTGATTCCGCGAGGGCAGGCATCGACGCAGTTGAAGGTGGTGCGGCAGCGCCACACGCCATCTTCGTTGCTCAAGATCTCGAGGCGCTCGTCTGCCCCCTGATCCCGGGAGTCGAAGATGAATCGGTGCGCGTTCACGATGGCCGCCGGTCCGACGTATTCAGGCTGGGCCCAGAAACTCGGACACGAGCTCGTGCAGGCCGCGCAGAGGATGCACTTGGTCGTATCGTCGTAGGCCTCTCGTTGCTCCGGCGACTGCAGGCGCTCCCCCGCCCCCTCCGGCTCATCGGCCACGAGGAATGGGAGCACGGAGCGATACTTGCCGAAGAATTCGTCCATATCCACCACGAGGTC
Organism: uncultured Chloroflexota bacterium; assembly: GCA_903847005.1. Classification (GTDB taxonomy): domain Bacteria; phylum Chloroflexota; class Limnocylindria; order Limnocylindrales; family Limnocylindraceae; genus Limnocylindrus. The sequence continues at coordinate 4,625 of CAINCM010000145.1, forward strand.
CTTCACCACGGGGAGGCCGGGGAGCGGCGCCACGCTGATGCTCTTCCCGAGCTGCTCTACGCGCACCTTGCATGCGAGACGATTCCGTCCGTTGATCAGGAGCGCATCAGAACCGCACACGCCGTGCGCGCATGATCGACGGAAGGTGATGCTCCCGTCATGAAGCTCCTTCGCGCGCGTCAGGACGTCGAGGACGCGATCCATCGGCTCGACGGGGACTCGATAGGTCTCCCAGTGCGGAGCGGAGTCCCTCTCGGGGTCGTATCGCTGGATCTTCAGCTCAACGTCCATCTGACCACCTCTAGTAGACACGTGGCTTCGGCTCGAACTTCGTGATCGTGACCGGCTTGTAGTCGATCTTGGTCGCAGGCGCGCCGCCCGCCCCGCGCCAGACGAGCGTGTGCGCAAGGAACCTCACATCGTCCCGCTCAGGGTAGTCCTCGCGGCTGTGCGCGCCACGCGACTCCTTGCGCGCCAGTGCGGATACGGCGGTCGCCTCAGAGGCGTCGAGCAGATAGCCGAGCTCGCGCGCCTCGAGCAGATCGGTGTTGAAGACGCTACCCGTGTCTTCGACGCGCACGTGTTGATACTCGGCCTTGAGACGCTGGATCTCCTTGACCGCATTGGCGAGGAGAGCCTCGTCTCGGTAGACGCCGACACCCTCCATCATCACGTCGGCGAGCGCGCGGCGAATCTCTGCGGGGCGCACCCCCTCGGGTCGCGTCGAGAGGGCACGCATCTCGTCGCGGATCGCCCGCTCGGCTCCTGCAACGCGCGTCGGCGCGGTGGTCTTCTTGCAGACTTCGGCCATGCGCTTCCCTGCACGCTTCCCGAAGACGAGGAGGTCCACCAGCGAGTTGGTCCCGAGACGATTCGCGCCGTGCACGCTCACGCAGGCAACCTCGCCCGCGGCGAAGAGGCCGGGGACGACCGCGCCTGCCGCGTTTGCGATGACTTCGGTCTCGAGGTTCGTTGGCACGCCGCCCATCGCGTAGTGCGCCGTCGGCTGCACCGGCACCGGCTCGCTGATCGGTTCTACGCCCTGGTAGACGCGGGCAAAGTCGGTGATGTCGGGGAGCTTCTCTTCGATCACCTTGCGACCGAGGTGACGGACGTCGAGGAAGACATAGTCCTTCCCGTCGATGCCGCGCCCGGCGCGGATCTCTTGGTACATGGCCCTCGAGATCATGTCGCGCGGTGCAAGCTCCATCAGCTTCGGCGCATATGTCTCCATGAAGCGCTTCCCTTCGCCGTTGAGCAGGTACCCGCCCTCGCCTCGGGCCGCTTCGGAGAGAAGGATGCCGATGCCGACGATTCCCGTGGGGTGGAACTGATAGAACTCCATGTCCATCAACGGAACCCCGTGACGCCAGGCGAGCGCCATGCCGTCGCCCGCGAGCGAGTGCGCGTTGGAGGTCACGCGCCAGGCGCGTCCATATCCGCCCGTTGCCAGGAGCACCGCCTTGGCGCGCAACACATGCAGCGAACCGTCGGCGATCTTGTAGCCGACGACGCCGCTGCAGCGTCCACCCTGATCGGCGCCGCCGCCCTCGAAGAGGAGATCGACGACGTGATATTCGTCGTAGAACTTGACGCCCGCTTTGATGCACTGCTGATAGAGCGTCTGAAGGATCATGTGGCCGGTGCGATCGGCCGCATAACAGCTGCGTCGCACCGGTCCCTCGCCGAAGTTGCGGGTGTGACCGCCGAAACGGCGCTGGTCGATCTTTCCATCGGGGGTGCGGTTGAACGGGAGGCCCATGCGCTCCAGCTCGATGACCGCTGGGATCGCTTCGCGTGCCAACACCTCGGCGGCATCCTGGTCGGTGAGGTAGTCGCCACCCTTGATGGTGTCGAACATGTGCCACTCCCAGTGATCCTCTTCCACGTTGCCGAGTGCGGCGCAGACGCCGCCCTGGGCCGCACCGGTGTGCGAACGCGTCGGATACAGCTTCGTGAGCACCGCCGTTGGGATGCCCTCGCGTGCCAACTCGAGCGCCGCCCACAGGCCGGCCCCGCCCGCGCCGACGACGATCGCATCTACATCGATCTGTCCTGCCTCTGCTTGAAGTGCACTGCTCATGTCAGCGCTCAATCGAAGGGCAGCGCGATGACTACCTGCGTGCCGAGGACGAAGAGGATCAGCGCGAGCAGATAGAGCGCGCCGAGCGAGAGGCTGCGCACGCGCGACGGGACATAGTCCTGGAGCACCGTGCGCATGCCGAGGAAGCCATGAACCAGCACCGCCATCAACATCCCCCAGTCGAGTGCGCGCAGGGCAACGGAGTTCCATCGTGTCTGACGCACCCACTCCGCGCTTTGGTCTGCAGGATCGAAGACGAAGTGCGTCATGGCAAAGTGAGCCAGCGCCAGGACGAAGAGTGCGAGTGAGCTGAGCCGAACGGCGTACCAGACGTAAAGGTCCACGGTGGACCCCGTCGGGCGGGGCCGCCCCGAAAGCGAGTAGCGCGGGGCGCTCATCCCGCCACCTCCCAGATCGGCTTCAAGATGATGTAGGCACCGGGGAGTCCGATCGCAAAGAAGACGATCCACACGATCCGCCAGAGCTGTCGGTGATATGCGGTGAGCGCGGGCCAGAAGTCCATCACCACGATGCGCATCCCGTTGAGCGCGTGATAGAAGAGCGCCGCGCCGAGCAGGGTCTCCGCCACGCGCCCGGGCGGGCTCGAGTAGATCTGACCGAGGAAGTCGTATGCCTCGGGGTTCGCACCAATCAGCCAGATGTCGATGACGTGGAGGATGATGAAGAGCCAGACCCCGATTCCCGAGATGCGATGGAACGCCCAGGCGGCCATCCCCTCCCCGCCTCGATACGAGGGGTAGCTGCGAAGCTTCTGGGGCGACGCGAGCGGTCCAGATCCTCGCACCATGGACGACTCCCCTCTGCTGCGGCCGGCGGCAGAGCCGCTCCGTTACCGCTCCCTCCATCCTAGCCGCGACGGTTGGGACCTGCACGCGTACACTCCCCCATGACAACTCGGGCGAGCGCCCGTCAGCAGCAAGCGGAGGCGAGATGAAACTGCACGAAGCAGAGGCGCGTGAACTCCTGCGCCGCGCCGGGCTGCCTGTCCCGGACGGCGAGGTGGCAACCACGCCTGCCGCCGCACGTGCCACGGCCGAGCGCCTCTTCGCCGATGGCGCCGCGCAGGTGGTCATCAAGGCGCAGGTCCTCGTTGGAGGACGCGGGAAGGCGGGCGGCGTCAAGCTCGCCGCGAACGCCGACGAGGCCGAGAAGACCGCCGTGCAGATCCTCGCGCTCACCATCAAAGACCTCCCCGTGCGCCGCGTGCTGGTAGCACCCGCGGCCGACATCGTGCGCGAGATCTACCTTTCGGCCCTCATCGACCGAAGCAGCCGCGGGATCCTGCTCATGGCGTCCGCCGCCGGAGGGATGGAGATCGAAGAGGTCGCCGCAAAGGATCCGGGGGCCATCATCCGAGAGATCGCACATCCACATGCAGGGCTTCTCCCCTTTCAGGCGCGACGTCTCGGTCTCCGCATCGGCGCACGAGGCGAACTGCTCAAGCAGTTCGTGGCGATCGCAACAGGACTCGTGCGCGTGGCCCGCGAATCAGATGCCGATCTTGTTGAGGTGAACCCGCTCGCGGTTGTGCCCGCACCGGAGCTGCCCGGTGGCGAACGACTTGTCTGTCTCGATGCAAAGGTGACGATCGATGACTCTGCGCTCGAGCGACATCCAGAGCTCGAGGCGTGGCGCGACGAAGACAGCGAAGACCCGATCGACCGTGAGGCGCGCGAGATGGGAATCGCATACATCCGACTCGATGGCAGCATCGGCTGCATGGTGAACGGCGCAGGGCTCGCCATGACAACACTCGACCTGGTGACGCGTGCAGGTGGCACACCAGCGAACTTCCTTGACATTGGCGGTGGTGCACGAGCAGACAAAGTTGCCGCGGCGATGCGCATCATCCTGGCCGACAAGGGCGTCAAGGCCATCCTCGTCAACATCTTCGGCGGCATCACTCGGGGCGATGAAGTTGCGCGTGGCTTGATTGAAGCGCGCGGGCAGCAGGAGCGTACCGTTCCGATGGTGGTTCGCATCGTTGGAACGAATGCACGCGAGGCGGCCGATCTCCTCACCGCAGGTGGGTTTGCAACGGCATCGAGCCTCGATGAGGCGGCGGAGAAGGCGGTGGCACTCGCCGCGGGGGGCGCGGCATGAGCATCCTCGTTGGACCGCAGACTCGTCTCGTCGTTCAAGGTCTGACTGGTCGCGAAGGCGCATTCCACGCCGCGCAGATGGCGGCGTACGGCACAACGATCGTTGCTGGTGTCACACCGGGCCGTGGCGGTGAGCGCGCGCTCGATGATCGCGTCCCGATGTTCGACACCGTGGTCGATGCCGTGCGCGAAACCGGCGCCAACACGAGCTGCATCTTCGTTCCGGCTGCGGGCGCAGGCGACGCGATCGCCGAAGCGGCCGAAGCGGGCATCAAGGTCATCTTCTGCATCACCGAAGGCATCCCCGTCCACGACATGGTTGGCGCACTTGCGATCGTGCGCGCGCACGGTGCACAGCTCATCGGTCCGAACTGCCCGGGAGCAACATCGCCCGGTGCCATCGGGAGCGGTACCAAGATTGGCATCATCCCCGCCTCCATCCATCTCCCCGGCGACGTCGGCGTGGTGAGCCGCTCTGGAACGTTGACCTACGAAGCGGTGCAGTCGATGACCGATGCGGGCATCGGCCAGTCCACCTGCCTCGGTATCGGCGGCGACCCGATCATCGGCACCACCTTCCGAGAGGCGCTGGAGCTGTTCGCCGCGGACACCGCCACACGTGCGATCGTCTTGATCGGCGAGATCGGCGGCTCCGCCGAGGAGGAGGCGGCCGCGTGGGCCGCCGTCCACCTGAAGCACCTCCCTCGTGTCGCCTTCATCGCCGGACGTGCCGCGCCCGAGGGGCGCCGCATGGGCCACGCAGGTGCGATCGTCTCGGGCGCCTCAGGGCGTGCGGCGGACAAGATCGCAGCACTCGAGGCGGCGGGCTTCAAGGTCGCTGGCTCTCCGACGGAACTGCCGCGCCTCCTGGCCGAAGCCGGCTACACGAAGGCCTAGTTCGGACTCGCCCTACGCGCGCCGAGCGCTAGCGAATCCGGAGTTGCGCTGGGTCTCCATAGCCGAGTCGCTTCCATGCCAGGCCTCCCGGCGCCTCGATCAGCTCCACCAAGATGCCGTGGCAGCTCTTCGGATGAAGGAAGGCGACCGGCCCCTCGACCCCCTCGACCGCGGCGGCGTTGATCAGTTGAATCCCCTTCGCTGCGAGTCGCTGCAGCTCCGCATCGATGTCGGCGACCTCGAGACAGAGGTGATGAAACCCTTCCCCTTTCGACGCCAAGAAGCGCGCCACGCCGCTCGTGCTGTTCGTTGGGGAGACCAGCTCGATCTTTGAGTCGCCGGCCGTAAGGAAGGCGATCCGAACCTCCTGCGACGGCACGTCGGCGATCTGCTCCAGCGGAAGTCCCAACACGTCGGTGTGAAACCTCACCGCGGCGTCGATGTCGCTCACCACCGTCGCCACATGGTGGATCCGCCCGTGGATCGGGAGTGCCCCACGCTCTTCCATGCGCTTCCCCACGCTCACAGGACGAGCGACTCTCGATGCTCGCCCCAGATCTCTCGGAGTGCACCGCTGATCTCGCCGACCGTCAGACCGGCCTTGACTCCGTCGATGAGATGCGGCATCAGATTGTCGCTGCTGCGTGCCGCAGCCTTGATGGCATCGAGAGACGCCTCGACCGCGGTCGCGTTGCGCGACGCACGAAACCTCTTCACAGACGCCGCCTGTTCTCGCTCGCGCGCCGGATCGATGCGTGCGATAGGTGGCGTGGTCGCCGCCTCATCCACGAACTGGTTGACGCCGACGATGATGCGATCACCGCTCTCGATCTCACGCTGGTATGCGAAAGCGGCCTCTTGGATTGCCCGCTGCGGAAAGCCAGCAGCGATGGCCTCCACCGCACCGCCAAGCCGATCGGTCTCGGCAATCAGCGCGAGCGCTTCACTCTCGATGCTGTCCGTCAGCGCCTCGATCGCCCAGCTCCCGCCGAGAGGATCGACGGTTCCCGCGACCCCGGCCTCGTGGGCGAGCACCTGCTGCGTGCGCAGCGCGAGTCGAGCCGACTCTTCGGTTGGAAGCGCGAGCGCCTCGTCTTTTCCGTTCACATGCAGGCTCTGTGCTCCGCCAAGGATCGCCGCGAGTGCCTGATACGAGGCACGAACCACATTGTTGTCGATGGACTGTGCGGTGAGCGCAGACCCCGCGGTCTGTACGTGGAATCGGCAGTGAAGCGACTTCTCGTTCTGTGCGCCGAAGCGCTCGCGCATCAGTCGCGCCCAGATCCGGCGCGCCGCGCGGAACTTTGCCGTCTCCTCCAGGATGTCGGTCCACGCCGCGAAGAAGAACGAGAGGCGTGGTGCGATCGC
>CAINCM010000146.1 GCA_903847005.1 uncultured Chloroflexota bacterium
CGGTGGCGGCCAGCGTCCAGCGGCGCTCGCCGCCGCGCTCGAGGCGATCATCGGCGCGGTCTTCCTCTCCCACGGCTTCGAGGAGGCTGAACGTTTTGTGATGACTCACCTCGCGCAAGAGATCGCAGCGCCGCGCGCATCCATCGGCAAGGGGATCAAGACCATGCTCCAGGAGTGGACGCAGGCGAAAAACGGTTCGCTTCCTCGCTACGACATCATCGGAACCAGCGGACCCGAACACGAGCGCATCTACGAGTGCGCCGTCCGCATCGATGGGAGCGAGATCGCACGAGGAAGCGGGCCGAGTCGAAGGGCGGCAGAGGCCGCTGCAGCGGAGGCCGCCATCGACCTTCTTGGCGTCACGAAAGAGGCGGTCAGATGAGTCGTTTGCGCCTACGAGAAGTTCGCCTCACCGGTTTCAAGACCTTCGCCGACAAGACCACCATCGCCTTCACGCCGGGCATCACCGCCATCGTGGGCCCGAATGGGAGCGGCAAGTCGAACATCGTCGACGCTCTGCGCTGGGCACTCGGTGAGGCCGGTCGGGGCATCCGATCCAAGCGAGTAGACGAAGTCATCTTCGCCGGCTCCGAGAAGCGTCGCCAGCTCGGCCTTGCAGAGGTATCGCTCAGCATCTCCAACGACGATGGCCTCTTCGACCTCCCCTTCACGGAAATCGAGATTGCGCGTCGTGCGGACCGAGGCGGCGGACAGGAGTACCTGCTGAATCGAGAGCGCGTTCGCTTGCGTGACCTCAATGAGTTGCTGGACGGTGCGGGGCTTGCAGAAAACGGACTCTTGTTCATCGGACAGGGCGCTGTGGATCAGGCGCTCAGCCTCCGTGCCGAGGAACGGCGAGCCCTCGTCGAAGAGTTCGCTGGAACCGCCCGCCACGAGCGGCGTCGCGCACGTGCGGAGAGCGAGATGAAGGAAGCAACAGAGAATCGAGCCAGAGTCGAGGAGATTCTCGCCGCCCTCAGGCCGCAAGAGCGCCGCCTTGCTTCGCTTGCACGACAAGAGGCCGGACGCGATGAGCTTCTGGCCGAAGCGGTGGACCGCATCGCCACGCTCGGCGCAACTCGTGCGAGCTGGTTTGCATCTCGTCGAGGAGCGACGGCTCACCGCCTGCAGGAGGTCAGGGGAGAGATCGGCAGCATCCGCGAAGCACTGCGTTCTTCTGAGAGCGAAGCGAGCGCACGACGGACGCGACTCCTTGAGGCACGCACAGCGTTGGAGGCTGCGCGAGTGGAACTCGAGTCGGCACGCAGCGCCCGCGAGGCCGCGGAGCGGAATCGCGCCCGTTCAGATGCGGAGGCAGAGGCGATCATCCGCGACACTGAACGCCTCGAGGCGGAGATTGCCGAGGCGGAGCGTGAGGTGCGCGCCGTGGAGCAGATTAGAGCGACCGCAGCCCCCGCGGCCGATGCGGAGGCTGCCGCAGCTCTCGAGCTCCTCGATTCGGATCTTGCCAACGCCCGCCGCGAGCTCCGCGCGCTGCAAGACGATCAGAGCGGAGTAGGCGGCGGCGAGTCGATCGCACGCGCCGAACGCGCGAGGTCCTCTGAGATGGCAGAGATTGAGGCGCGTATCGCGCGCATCCAGGCGGAGCGCGACGCGCTCCAGGGTGATGACGCGGCTCGAGATCTCGCTGCAGCGACCGCCCGGCACGATGCTCTGCTCGCGCAGTATCGCGAAGCGCAAGAGCGAGCGGCGCGCGCCGCGAGCGAGGCACGCGATGCTGAGCTCGAGGAGGCGAAGCTGCGAGCGGTGGCGGGTGACCGAGACCGTGCCGCACGTGCTGCCGAAGCCGAATGCGCAACGCTCGAAGGCCGATTGAGCGCACTCGAGGCGCGCCGCAGCGCCATACAGGAGCGCGCCCTTGCGCGTGCGGCGCGTGCGATCGGCGGCAGGAGCCTCTTGGCAGGAGTCGAGATCCGGGAAGAGGGTCGCAGCGCCGTCCTCGCCGCCCTCGGGGCGCTCGCACGAGGGTTCATCGTCGATCGGAGCGGTGCCACGCTCCTCGATGACGATCAGGGGGCGCTCCTGATCGAAGGGTCGGCGGGCGCTCCCGTCGCGGATCACCCGACGCTGCCGATGCTCGCCGCGGAGGTGGTCAGCGATCCAGACGGCGTGTTGGCTCGAATCCTGAGCGGTGTCGCAGTGGCGCCATCGGTGGCGGTGGCGCTCGATGCACTCGATGAACTCCCCGTGGGCGGAATCATCGTGACGCGCGGTGGTGCGGTGATCCGCTCTGGAGGGGTCGTGACACGCGAGACTGAGCCAGAGGAGGCGCTTCTCGACGCCGAAATCACGCGGTTGGCACGAGAGATCGAGCGACGACGTGCATCCGCAGCGTCGCTTCGCAGCGATGCGGTGGCCGAAGAGGCCACCCTCACCGCTGCGGCGGCGCGGTCCTCCAGCCTTCGATCGGCCGACCTTGCCGCGCGGAGTGCGTTGCGGACCGCGGCCGATCTTCGAGCGGAGGGCGAGCGGGAGGTGACGGCGTCCACGCGCAGCGCCGCTGAACGCGACGCGCGATTGGAACGGTTGGAGCAGACGCTGCGCGACCTCACCGCTCGCTGGGACGAGCTCCACGCGAGTGCGAGCGCGGCGATTGGATCCGGTAGCGCCGCTGAGGAGTGGCAGGAGCGCATCAGAGAGCTCACCGTCCGAAGAGGAGCCATTGCCGCCGCAGTGGAGGCGGATCGTCAGTCGCTTCGAGCATGGGAGCTTGCGCGGGCACGTGGAGACGCGAGCATTGCCGCAGCGTCCGCCCGCATCGCACGCGCTGCGGAGTCGCGAGGCGCGATCGATGCTCGCAGTGCGGCGCTTCAGGCCGAACGCGTGGAGCTCGTCGGGCGCTCGGATGCGGCCCAGCTCGCCGTGAACGAGCGCGAGGATCTGGTGCAGCGCCTTGTGGAACAGCAAGAGGGGATCGAGCGCGAGACTGCCGCAGACGAAGAGCGGAAGCGGTCGCTACGCCAACGGGAAGCCGAACTCGACGAGGCGCTGCGACCACTCGAACGGGATGCACAGGGCCTTGAGTTCGAATACGAACGCCTGATCGAGGAACTGGCGGGAGACCTCGCCGCCTTCGGGCGACGGCTCGCGTCGGACCCTCGGATTGCGGCCGGACTTCCGGATGTGCTGCGCGCATCGGCTGCTGAAGAGGCCGCTGCCAGCGAGCCATCGGAGGCGACCGAGGAGGAGCGATCGGAAGACGAGGCGCGCGCTCGAACCCAGGCCGCTGCACTTCTTGAACACTGGGGCGCTGCAGCGATGCAGGCTGGCACGACGGTCGAGCCGGCGGACCCAGAGCAGATCCGCGCCCTCGAGCGTCTGCGTCGCAAGATCGGCCCTCTCGATGCTGCAGGGGCGAGTGTCGCGATCGAACATCGAGAACTTCGTGAGCGTCTCGAGAGCCTTGAAGCGCAGACGTCTGACCTGGACGGTGCCATCGCCAAGGCGTCCGCGCTCATCGCCGAGCTCGACACACTCGTCGAGAGCACGTTCAGCGAGCAGTTCACCGCACTGCAGACGACCTTCAGCGCGAACTTCCAGCTCCTCTTTGGCGGTGGAGATGCTCAGCTGCGACTGACCTCAGAAGAGGGGGTGCGCAGGCCCGGCGTCGAGATCGATGCACGGCCTCCGCTCAAGCGGCGACAGCAGCTCTCGCTCCTTTCAGGTGGCGAGCGGGCACTCACCGGAGTGGCGCTGCTTCTCGGCATGCTTGCCGTTCGACCTCTTCCGTTTGTCGTACTCGACGAGGTCGATGCAGCGCTCGACGAGGCGAACGTGACCCGCTTCGGCGATGCGATTCGCGAGCTCAGCGAGCGCACGCAGGTCGTGGTGATCACCCACAACCGCGGCACAGTGGAGGTTGCGGATAGTCTCTGGGGGGTGACCGCAGGGGAGGACGCAACCAGTCGTGTCTTCGGACTTCGACTCGACGAGGCGAAGCGAATCGCAGATGCAGCACGGGCGGAGCGCGAGGCGGCACGTTGAAACTCGCCTTCTGGCGAAAGAGCACACACGAGGAGAAGGCGAGCATCAGCGCCGCCGCCGCCCCATCCGGCAGGGGGGTCCTCCAGGCGATACGCAGGTCACTCTCCCCCGAGCCAGATTGGAGCGCGCTGGAACGCGCCCTGATCGAGAGCGATGCAGGGAGCGCCACCGCAGGTGCCATCATCAGCGCGGCACGAGAGGAAACTGGGGGGACGGGGAGAGAGCGGCTGCGCTCGGCACTCGTTGCGTTGATGCGCGAGGATGCTCGTGCGACCGCTTCTGAAGGTTCCGCGAACCAACAGGTCATCCTTCTCGTCGGCGTCAACGGTGCAGGGAAGACGACCTCGGCGGCGAAGCTCGCAGCACGCGCAAAGGCGGCGTCACTGCATCCCGTTCTCGTTGCGGCAGATACGTTCCGAGCTGCTGCGATCGACCAGTTGCGACTGCTTGCAACCCGAACGGAGACCGCACTCGTTGCGGGGCGGCCAGGAGGCGACCCGTCAGCAGCGATCCACGATGCGCTGACGCAGGCGAACGCAAGGGGGCTGAGCCCCGTGATCATCGATACGGCAGGACGGATGCAGACGAAGAGCGGACTCATGGATGAGCTCACGAAGATGCGCCGCGTGATCCAGAAACTCGCCCCCGACGCAGACGTCGAGGTGCTGCTCGTCATCGACGCGACCGCCGGGCAGAACGGACTGGCCCAGGCGAGCGGCTTCAATCGCGCCGCTGGCGTTGACGGCGTGATCCTCACCAAACTCGACGCGGGTGCGCGCGGCGGAGTGGCGCTTGCGGTCCGTCGCGAGCTGGGGCTTCCAGTTCGCTGGGTCGGTGTCGGCGAGGGCGGGAGTGACCTACTCCCGTTCGATGCCGAAGCCTTTGCTGACGGGTTGTTAGGCGACGCGGTGTAGCGCGCGCGGCAGATCGCCGATTCGCTCTACGCGACCGAGACGGGTCAACGCCACCAGGACACCTGCGGCCACCGATGCCGCGGCGCCAACCACAAGTGCCGTGCCGCTTCCCGCCGCGGACCCGCCGATGAGGCCACCAGCGACGATGCCGGCGAGCCTTCCGAGGATGTTGACCCCTTCGAACGCGGCGTTTGCCCGCCCCTGGAGCGCGTCGGGGAGGACACGGCCGCGGATGGCTCCCTGGTTCGCCTCCCATACGGTTTCAAAGCCGTCGCTGAGAAACTGATGTGCGACGAGGAGCGTGATCCCAACGAGAGATTCGCTGGGGGCGAGCGGTACGAGCGCAAGGCCGATCCCAACAATCACGAGGCTTGCGCTGATCGCTCGGCCGGTACCAAGCGCGAGCGAGATCCGCTCCGTGAGGATTCCGCCAGCAAATGACGCGATGCCTCCGCTCGCGATGATGAAGCCGATCACTTCGGGGCTCAGCCCAAGCGCGCGGACGACATAGATCATGTATGCCGAGCGGAAGAGGCCGAAGTAGATCCCAATCGCCGCACTGGAGGCGATCAGCGGTCTCATGATCGGGATCGCCCATGTCTGTCGCAGGCCCTCTTCGGCCTCTGTGAAGAATCCTCGTCGCGCCGTCGCCTTCGGAAGGCGCGGCTCGCGGACTCGGAGCGCCGAGAGGAGGAGCGCCGAGGCAACGTATGTGAGGGCATCGACGCCGATCGCGGCGGCCCCCCCGATGCTCCCGACGAGGAGGCCTGCAACACCGAAACCGAAGAACTCTGCCGCGCCACGGATTCCGAGCACTCTCCCCAGCACGGAGCGCAGATCAGGAGTCGGAACGAGACCGGCGAGATAGCTTCGCTCGGCGATGTCGAACGCCGTGCTGCATGCTCCGCTGGCTGCGCTGACAACAATGAGGTGGGGGAGCGAAACCGCACCGTTGAGGAACGCGGCGAGAGGGATGCTGCCGAGAAGCGTCGCACGAATCAGGTCTGCCGCAACCATGACCGGACGGCGAGGGAGGCGATCGATCCAGACCCCAGCAACCTGGCTCGCTGCCGCCGCCGCGATGAGGTCGACCGCCGCGATGAGGGCGGCCTCCTCCGGAGAGATCTGCAGTCCGATGATTGCGAGGAGGGGGAGCGCGGCACGTGTGATGAAAGAGCCGAAGGTGGAGGCAGACTGCGCCGCCATCAAGATGCGAACATCACGCCGAACGGCGGAGTCGGCCCCTCGGCGCACCACGGCTACTCGACCCCTCCTCTTCATCGGTGCAGCGTACACTTCCAGCATGTTCGATGCGCTCGGAAATCGACTGCGCGCCTCACTTCGGCGACTCGGTGGGCGAGGTCGCATCAGTGAGGCAGACCTCGAGGCGGGTCTCGCTGAGATTCGTACGGCGCTGATCGATGCCGACGTTTCGCTCACCGTCACCGATGCGCTCATTGCGTCCATGCGACAGCGTGCGCACGACGAACGCATCGTGGGTGGCATCGGCAGCGGAGACCGTCTGATCGGCGTTGTCCATGCGGCCTTGACCGAGGCCCTCGGTGGCTCGGGGCGAGCGCTTGACCTTCGGGAGCGAACCGCAAGCATCCTGCTCCTTGGCCTCCAGGGTGCTGGCAAGACGACGACCGCGGCAAAGCTCGCCCTTCGACTTCTCCGCGAGGGTCGTCGTCCACTGCTCGTGGCCGCAGATCCGCGACGGCCGGCAGCGGCAGAGCAGTTGGCGCTGCTCGGTGCGTCGATTGGCGTCCCTGTCCACCGCGAACCGATCGGAACCCCGGTGGCGGAGATCGGTCGGCGCGCCTTGGAGTCGGCAACGAGGCTCGGGCGAGACCTGCTGATCATCGACTCATCTGGCCGAACCACCCTCGACCAAGAGCTGATGCGCGAGCTTTCCGATCTGCGGGAAGCAGTGAAGCCACGCGAGCGTATCCTCGTGCTGGACGCTGCAACCGGGCAGCAGGCACTCAGTGTTGCTGAGGGCTTCAAGTCGGTTGCAGACCCTACTGGCCTGATCTTGGCGAAACTCGACGGTGATGCACGAGGCGGAGCGGCACTCTCCATTGCAGGCGGGGCCGGAATCCCCGTCCTCTTCCTGGGTACTGGCGAGCGCCCCGAGGCGCTCGAGCGGTTCCATCCAGATCGCATCGCGGGTCGCATCTTGGAGATGGGCGATCTCGCAACGCTTGCAGAGATCGTGCGCGAAGCCGGCGGCGATCCGAGTGCGCCTCTCGCCGAAAAAGGGGCACCGGGAAGCTCCAAGGGAGAGATGTCTTTCTCCGATCTGCTCGATCAGCTGAGACAGATGTCGTCGATGGGTCCGATCGGTCAGATCGTCAAGATGATCCCTGGCATGGGCGGAATGGCCGCCCAGGCCGAAGAGGCGGTTGCTGCGGGCGAACTGAAACGAGCGGAGGCGATCATCCTTTCGATGACGCCGAGCGAGCGCGAGAACCCATCGCTGCTATCCATTCCTCGGAGGCGACGGATTGCGGCAGGCGCGGGTCGAGCGATCGAAGAGGTGAACCGTCTCGTCAAGCGCCTTGAAGAGATGCGGTTGCTGATTCGACGCACTGGGGGGCTCGACCCGGCTCGACTCGCAGGCGGGGGCAGGGGACTCCCAGGGAAGCACGCCGGCGGCTATATCCGGCCGAAGGAGGACAAGAAGGCGAAGAAGGCGCGTCGGAAGGGGGGGCGGCGGTAGGAGGCCGGGCGGACTGTGCGCGGGTCACCTCGAGCGGCTACTATCCCCAGACACGCACCCCACCGCTTCGGGGTCACTCGCCTGGCGACCGCCAGGCCCACGGAGGAAGTAGTACGGATGAGCGTTCGAATCAGGTTGACACGAGTAGGAGCAACAGGGCAGCCGTCATATCGAGTCGTCGCGACTGATCGACGTCGCGCGCGCGACGGGCGCTCGCTAGAGACGCTCGGGCATTACAACCCTCGCACTGAGCCGATGACGCTCGTCCTCGATCTGCCCAAGGTCGATGCGTGGATCGCAAAGGGCGCACAACCATCCGAAGTAGTCGGAAAGCTTATTGCAAAGGCACGTGCAGGCGGTGCATCTACTGGCGGCAAGACCGGCCCGAAGGCGGCCGCAAAGGGCTACACCGCCCCTGGCACTCGACCTGTCGCGGAAGAGCCAACCGTGGTCGTTGAGGCGGCAGCAGAGGCCCCCGCAGAGCTCGCCGCGGAAGCGGCAGCAGAGGCGGCGACTGAGGAGGCTGCCGATGCAGTCGCCGGCGTCACCTCAGCATCGGCCGCTGAAACACCAGCGAACGAAACACCAGCAGAGGGGGCATAGATGCCAGCAGCAGAACTTGTCGCATACGTGGCGAAGTCGCTTGCCGACAATCCCGATGGGGTCAGCGTCGAGGTAGAAGAGGATGGTGACGCCGTTGTCCTCCGACTCATCGTGGACGAGGACG
>CAINCM010000147.1 GCA_903847005.1 uncultured Chloroflexota bacterium
ACCGATGTCGCACTGGCACAAGGCGATGTCGCGCGTTGCGGGGAAGAAGTATCCGGAGCAGATGGCGTACCTGCAGGAGAACTTCGGGTTCTCCAAGGTGCACGCTAACGCGCTGGTGATGTACACGCGCGGCTCGTTGAGCGCTCGCCGTCATGCCACGCCCACCGACTGGTACAAGAGCGTGAGCAAGGAACAGGCGCGCACGATTCGCGCCATCTTCAAATCCGTGAAGGAGAAGCACCCGAGCCTTGAGCTCGTGATCGCCTGGAATCAGCCGATGTTGCGCAAGGGCACGGATTACATCCTCGGCGCGTCTGCAACGAAGGGATACATCCTGATCAACCCGTTCAGCAAGCGCGTGATCGACGAGTTCCGGCCGAGGCTGCGCGACTACCGGGTGCTGAAGCACACGATCGCGTTGCCGAGCGGCTGGGCTGTTGACTCGAAGCTGATCCAGGCGATCGCGAAGGCGCGGCTCGCCGAACTCAAGAAGACGGCGAAGTAGCGCGCGGCGCGCGCCGACGGCGCGGCTGCGATGTGTGGTGGAGATGGAGGAGAGTCGAACTCCTCGTCCGAAAAGCCTGCCAAGAGAGCACTACGAGCGTGTCCTGCGATTTGATCTGAGTTGAGGCGCTCCCACAGGCCGGATCGACCCTCAACCGAGTCACATTTCCCTAGATCGGGCTTGACCAGTGGCTATGCGTCGCTCACCACCGTTGCAGCTTCGCTGAATGACGCTTCCACGACCCGCGAAGCGGGGGCCGCTTCCACGCTCACCTTACTGCCTTAGGCAGCGAGGGCGAGAGCAGGCTGGCGATTGCCAGTTACTTCGTTTTGCTACCGGTTTAACGAGGCCTGATAGCAACCTCGACTCGCGTTCTCAAGGTGCGGTTTCCCGTCGAAACCACGCATCCCCAAGGAGGGAATCCTACACGCTGGCGCCTGCCGCTGCTAGCCCCCGCGCTTCCAGTCGGAGAGCTCGCGTTCGGCTTCGCGCCTCCCTTCACGGTCGGCGATCGACTTTCGCTTGTCGAACTCCCGCTTGCCGCGACCGAGGCCGATCTCCACCTTGCAACGTCCGCGGCTCAGATAGAGGCGCAGCGGGATCAGCGTGAGCCCCTTCACCTTCACCTTGGTGCCGATCGAAACGATCTCTTCCTTGTGGAGCAGGAGTCGGCGTGTCCGCTTCGGTTCGTGCTGCTGACTGGCGGCACCGGGCCACTCGGCGATGTGCATGCCGATCATGCGCGCCTCGCCCTGGTCGAGCTTGATGTACGCGTCGCCGATGTCTGCCTTGCCGGCGCGAATGGACTTGATCTCCGTCCCGGTCAGCACCACCCCCGCCTCGAATCGATCGAGAATCTCGTACTCGTGGCCGGCCTTCCGGTTCGAAGACAGCGTCGTACCGTCAGCGACGACGATCGACTTCTTCGTGGCCATGAGACCTCCTCTTCCGCGGGTGCGCGGAGCGCGGCTGATACGAATAGAAAGGGCGCTGACCTTGCGGCCAGCGCCCCCTCAGAACGTTACCGCTCTCGGGATCGGTTATTCGCCGACCTCACGAGAGGCGGTCGTACAACTGTCTATTGACACTGCACACCACCTCCTTCCGTCTGCCGTAGACGATACGGCGCGGCAGGCCCCGGCGCAAGGGGCGGCGTGCCCGTGCCCTCGATGTCGCTACTTCAGGAGTTCCAACGCCTTCTCCAGGGCGGGGTCGCTCTCGCCAGGGGTGGCGGGTGTCGTGATCGGGTAGTCGGGGGCGATCCCCACCTTATTCACCCACGTGCCGTTTGGGGTGAGCCACTTTGCGATCGTGAGCTTCAAGCCCGACCCGTCTTTCAGGTCGATGAAGGTCTGGACCACGCCCTTGCCGAAGGTTGTCTCTCCAACAAGGACCGCACGACCACGGTCGTGCAGCGCGCCCGCCAAGATCTCGCTCGCCGACGCGCTCCCTTTGTTGATCAACACGACGAGCTTGATCGACGGGTCGGTTGCAAGGCCCCCGCCGCTCGCGGACGTTTCGGTTCGCGTGCCGTCGCTCGTCTCCTCCGCGTACACCACGCCATCGGGGATGAACTCGCTGGCGATCTGCAGCGCGGTGGAGAGATATCCGCCCGGGTTGTCTCGCAGATCCAAGATGATCCTCTTGACCCCGGAGTCGACCACCTCTTTCAGCGCCTGGTCGAACTGATCGCCCGCAACCTCGCTGAACTCTGCCAGTCGCAGATAGCTCACCGGCGCACCGCTCGAGGTTTCGAGAGACTTTGGCTCGACGGCTGGAACGACGATGATGTCTCGAATGATCGTCAGGCTGATCGGCG
>CAINCM010000148.1 GCA_903847005.1 uncultured Chloroflexota bacterium
ACGCGGGCCGCGCCGTCATCACCGGCTACGGCGCGATCACGCCGATCGGCAACAGCGCCGCCAGCTACTGGGACGCGCTCGTCGCCGGAACCTCTGGCGCCGGCCGCATCACGCACTTCGACCCCTCGAACAACGAGGTTCAGATCGCCGCCGAGGTGAAGGACTTCGATCCGACGAAGACGATGGAGATGAAGATGGCGCGCCGCATGAGCCGCTTCGTGCAGTTCGCCGTCGCCGCCGCCACCGAGGCGGTCGAGCATGCCGGTCTCGCCAACATCCACGAGTGGGAGCCAGAGCGCCGCGACCGCGTCGCCACCGTCATCAACACGGGTGGCGGCGGCATCGAACAGGTCACGATGGGCGCCGACGCCTTCCGCGAAAAGGGCGGACGCTTCGTCAGCGCCTTCGCCATCCCCGCGCTGAGCCCGAGCATGGGCGCCTGCATGGTGAGCATGAAGTACGGACTCACCGGCGCCGCGATCACCCAGGCCGCCGCCTGCGCCACCGGCGTCCTCGCCTTCCAGGATGCGCTGCGCCTCATCCGCAGCGGCGAAGCGGACATCGTGATCGCCGGCGGCGTGGAGGCGCCGCTCCTCCCGATGGCGTTCGCCGCGCTCGGCAACATGGGGGCGCTCAGCAAGCGCAACGACGATCCAACGCGCGCGAGCCGTCCGTTCGACAAGAACCGCGACGGCTTCCTCTTCGGCGAAGGCGGCGCCGTCTTCGTCATCGAGTCGCTCGCGCACGCACGCGCGCGCAACGCCACGATCCACGCCGAGCTGCTCGGCGCCGGCGCCACCGCCGACGCCTTCCACATCTCCGCACCCGAACCGACAGGACGCGGTGCCGCAGCGTCCATGACCAAGGCGATCAAGGACGGCGGTGCCACGCCGAGCGACGTCACCTACATCGTGGCGCACGGCACGAGCACGCCGCTGAACGACCTCACCGAGACCAAGGCGATCAAGCGCGCACTCGGCGAACACGCCCACAAGATCCCGGTCAGCTCGCCGAAGAGCATGGTCGGTCACCTCCTCGGCGGCGCCGGCGCCGTGGCCGGACTCGCCGCGATCAAGGCGATCGAAACCGGCACCGTCCCTCCGACGATCAACTACGAGACCCCCGATCCCGACTGCGACCTCGATTACGTCCCCAACACCGCGCGCACGAACCAACCCGTCGACCGCGTCCTCATCAACGGCTTCGGCTTCGGCGGCCAGAACGCGAGCGTCCTCTTCGGCAGGCTGCGCTGACCTTGCGCTTCGTCCTCTTCGTCATCGACGGACCAGGCAATCCCGCCTCAGGTAACGAGATCGCCGCGATCGACGCCTTCAACGACCGCCTCAACGCGGGCGGCCACCTCGTCCTCGCCGCCGGCATCGCCGACCCGACGCGCGCAACCCTCTTCGACAACCGCGCTGGCGCAGGAATCGAGCGTCCCGGCTCGCTCTTCAGCGGACCCGAGCACTACAGCGGCTTCTGGATCGTCGATGCCGAGTCGGTCGAAGCGGCCGCCCAGCTTGCGCGGGACGCCTCCAACGCCTGCAACCGCAAGGTCGAGTTGCGGCCCTTCCTCGGCTAGACCCTCGTCACCGGATCACTTCGACGCCGGTGCGCGAAGGATCTTCTCCATCGGTCGCCCTGCGGCCACCTCGTCGACCAGCTTGTCCAGGCAGCGGATCTTCTTCATCAGCGGATCGTCGATCTCCTGGATCTTGACGCCGCAGATCGACCCCGTGATCAGCTCGGCACTCGGATTCATGCGAGCCTCGCGGAAGAAGTCGCGGAAGCTCGTCCTCGCCGAAAGGTGCCGCTTGATCGCCCGCTTGTCGAAGCCGGTGAGCCACGTGATCACCGCATCCAGGTTCGACACGTCCTCACCCTTGCGCTCGATCTTCCGTTCGTAGTGGACGTACACATCGGCAACCGCCATCTCGAAGACCTTCTCCGCTCGACTCGCCACCGCTATCGTCCGTTCTTCTGCCGGAACACCGCGACGATCGCGTTTGCATGGCCGTGGCCCATGGAGAACCTCTCCTTGAGATGGGCAACCTGCTCCATATGGGCCAGCGAGCGCACCTTCTCGAGCTCCTTCATCCAGTACTGGATCGACTTCCCGTACTTCTTCTCGATCGATGGGAAGTACGACGCCGGACCGGTGACCTTTCTCTCTGCCATGTGGTGATTCTAGTCAGCCCTCTCGCCTCATGCGGGGCGTCGAGCCCACACCGCATTTCCAATGCGGTCGGATCTCAGGTGAGTTTCA
>CAINCM010000149.1 GCA_903847005.1 uncultured Chloroflexota bacterium
GCAGATCCTCTCGCTCACCACGAAGGACGATCTCACTGCGATCTCCATCACCCCGACGTACGGGCCGAATCGACCGGAGTCGCGCGCGCTCGTCGCCGAACTGCGCGCCGCTCGTCCCGACGCGCTCGGCGCGGGTGAACGAAGCGCGATCACACCACCAGAGGGCGTTGTCGCACTCGTTGGCGGTGGTGCGGCGGAGATCGTGGACGTGGTGGACACCATCTCCGCGGAGTTCCCGCGATCCGCCGCGGTGGTGATCGTCAGCACGTTGCTCATCCTCGCCGTGCTGCTGCGATCCGTCGTGCTGCCGATCAAGGCGGTCTTCATGAACATGCTCTCGATCCTTGCGAGCTTCGGCGCGCTCGTCTGGATCTTCCAAGAGGGGAACCTCTCCGCGCTCCTCGGGTTCGCACCGCTCGGATTCGTGGAGACCACGATCCCGGTGATCTTGTTCTGCGTGCTCTTCGGCCTCTCCATGGACTACGAAGTCTTCCTGCTCACGCGCATGCGCGAGATCTACGATCGAACCGGCGACAACGTGGCCGCCGTGGCGGGCGGACTCGAACGCAGCGGACGCATCATCACCTCTGCCGCGCTGATCGTCTTCGTGGTCTCCGCGTCGTTCGTCTTCGCGGAGATCGTGTTGATCAAGGCGCTCGGCGTGGGTGTGGCCATTGCGGTGGCACTCGACGCAACGATCGTGCGCGCACTTCTCGTTCCCGCCACCATGCGCCTCTTCGGCGACTGGAACTGGTGGTCGCCGCAGTGGATGCAGCGTCTGCTCGCCGGTCGCATCGCCAGCGAAGCAGAGGCGGAGGCGCGAGCACGATGATGCGCACACTTGCCCTCCTTCTCGCACTCCTCAGCGTGAGCGCGTGCAGCGGCCCCATCGCGGCGAATCCGCCCGCCGTTGCGGGTGCGCCGATCGTCAAGGCCACGCCGCCGCCGCCGCGCAACGATCCGCAGCCGGTGCAGTTCCCACGCGACGACGCGCCGCACGACCGCCTCACCGAATGGTGGTACGTCACCGGCCACTTGACGGCGCTCGACGGCACGCGCGCCTTCGGCTACGAAGCGGTGATCTTCCGCGCGATTCGCGGCGACTTCCCCGTCACCTGGGCATCACACATGGCTTTGACGGAGAAGCCGCGCGCCGGACGCGAAGGTTCATTCACGTACTACGAGCGCGCCGAGATCGGGCCGCAGGTGGATATCAGCGCACTGATCGATGGGCCGATCGCCGCCGCGTTCGCCATCACCGGCGCAGATCCGCTCGACCCTGCCACGTTCGAAAACGAACCGTGGAGCATGATCGTTGGTCTCGACGGTTCGATGCAGATTGGAGCGGAGTGGTTCAATCTGCAGCTCGCCGCGCCAGAGGCGCCGGTGCTGCACGACAACGACGGCTGGGTGGACTTCGATGTTGCGGGCGGCTCCTACTACTACTCGCGCACGCGCATGCCGACGGGCGGAACGCTCACCGTCGAGGGCGAGACGCTTGCTGTGCAGGGGACGTCGTGGTTCGACCATCAGTGGGGCGACTTCATTGCGGTGGGGGGCGGCGGATGGGACTGGTTTGCGCTCACGCTGGATGACGGGAGTGCGCGCGGGATCGAGGTGACACTCTCGTTCGTGCGCGCCGCCGACGGGAGCTATCCGCTGATCTACGGCACGTGGATCGACGGCGACGGCGACTACGCCCGCATCGACGGGAGCGAGATCGACCTTGTGCCCACTGGCGAGTGGACGAGCCCGCACACGGGTACGACATGGCCCTCCGGCTGGGCGCTCGAGATCGCCTCACGAGGACTGAGCGTCACCATCACACCGGACGTGCTCGACCAGGAGCTGGACACGCGTGCCACCACGGGGGTGATCTACTGGGAGGGGTCGAACACGGTGCGCGGCAACCTCGGCGGCCGCACGATTCGAGGCGACGCCTACGTGGAGCTCACCGGATACGCCTCCCTGCGCTGACCCCGCTAGAATCTTCCGCATGACCAGAGATCGCGGCCCACGAACCTTCGTCTTGATCTGCACGATCGCCATCGCCGCCGTGATCGCCTACCCGCTCCTCTTCGGGCGCGACGGCTTCCTGAAGACGTTCCCGAAGATGCTCTCCGCAACGCCAGCACCGAGCGCGTCGGAGTCGCCGAGCGTCTCGCCAAGCCCGTAAC
>CAINCM010000150.1 GCA_903847005.1 uncultured Chloroflexota bacterium
ACCTCTCGAGAATCCTGGTCTCGCCGGGACAGAAGATCGCGCGCGGGCAGCAGATTGGAAAGATCGGCGATACGGGCTGCACCACCGGCCCGCACCTCCACTTCTCCGTCTCGCGCGGCTACCCGCTCGCCAGCGGGTCGACCTTCTACAATCCCGCGCGCTTCCTTCCGTAGCGGTGTTTCTCGACGTCGTCGACCTGCACCTCTCGGCCGGGCGCGGAGGCGACGGCGCGTCGACCATGCGCCGTGAGTCGCACGTGCCGCGCGGCGGTCCAGACGGCGGAGACGGCGGTCGCGGTGGAAGCATCTACGTCGCTGTGGACGCGGGTCAGACCACACTGCGCGACTTCGAGCAGAGGCGACGGCTGCAGGCCGGTGACGGTGGAAACGGCGGAAACAAGAGGTCGCATGGGAAGGCCGGGCGAGACCTGGAGATCGGCGTGCCGCCGGGAACGGCGATCTTCGACGTCGCCAGCGGCGATCTGATCGCAGACATCGTCTCTCGCGAACAGCGCGTGATGATCGCCAAGGGCGGCCGTGGTGGCCTTGGCAACGCGCACTTCGCCACCTCCACGCATCAGGCGCCGCGCCACGCACAGCGTGGCGAGCCGGGTGAGGCGCGCGAGGTTCGATTCGAACTGCGCCTCATCGCCGACGTTGGCCTGGTCGGCCTGCCGAACGCCGGAAAGTCGACGACTCTCGCCGCGCTCACGGCCGCGCAACCGAAGATCGGAGACTATCCGTTCACCACACTCGAGCCGAACCTCGGCGTGATCGAGCTCGGGCTCGAAGACGGTCGGCGACCGACCGTGGCCGACCTTCCGGGGCTGATCGAAGGGGCGTCCATGGGTGCCGGTCTCGGCTTCGCCTTCCTGCGACACGCGTCGCGAACGCGCATCCTCGTGCATGTGGTGGACGCGTCGGCGGCAGACCCGCTTCGCGATGCGGCGATCATTCGCGAAGAGCTCGCCGCGCACAACCCTGCGCTGTTGGAGAAGACCACACTCGTCGTGCTCAACAAGATCGATCGGCCGGGCGTGCGCGAGCGACTCAAGGAGCTTCACGCCGGTTTTGGCGCGCTCGGCCTCAAGAGCGTGGCATGTTCCGCACTCGGCGGCGCGCTCGGCGAAGGGATCGCCGATCTCCGTGACGAGCTCGCAGAACTGCTCCCAGATGCCGAGACGCTCGCACTCCCAACCGAACCCGCGGGAGTCGTGGTCCACCGCATCGACCCGATCGCCGCCACCGGGTTCCAGGTGAGCCGCGAGGGCGAGGCCTACCGCGTTCGCGGCAAGGCGATCGAACGCCTCGTGCATCAGACAGATTTTTCGCGAGACGAGTCGGTGCAGCGCTTTCACCATGAGCTGAAGCGGCAGGGGATCGAGACGGCGCTGCGCAAGGCGGGCTGCCGTGCGGGCGACACCGTGGTGATCGGTGAACTTTCGCTGGAGTGGGAAGATCCAGACGATGCAGACCTGCTGAACAGCGCAGATGCGGCGGAGGCAGACGACCTGGATCTAGAGGAGCTTGGCGAAACACTTGAAGAGGCGGCGACCGGAAGTTCGGAGGGGAGCCAGTGAGCAAGATCGGTGTGCTCGGCGGGACGTTCGATCCGATCCACGACGGGCATCTCGCGCTCGGACAGGCGGCGTGCGATCTCTTGACGCTGGATCGTGTGATCTTTGTCCCCGCCGCACGGCCACCGCACAAGGTGAACGATCGAGTGACCGCCGCCGAGACGCGGTGCGAGATGGTCGAGCTTGCGATTGCGGGAAACCCGAACTTCGAGTTGAGTCGAACGGAGCTCGATCGGCCCGGACTCTCATTCACCGTCGACACGCTGCGTGAGATCGCCGCGTCGGCACCACCCAACGCCCCGCATGAGCTCTACCTGATCCTCTCGGTCGAATCGCTTCTCGGATTCCACGAATGGGAAGATCCGTTCGCCATCCTCGACCTCGCCCGAGTTGCCGCCCTCCCGCGACCGGGGACGCCCACGCCGGACCGCGCCTGGCTGAAGCGTCACTTCCCGGGCCGTGAGGATCGCTTCCTCTACCTAGATGGCTTCCACCTCTCGCATGCGAGCCGTGAGCTGCGAGCGCTCGCCGCGCGCGGACGCTCGCTGCGCTACCTCGTTCCGAACGCCGTCGCCGAATACATCAAGAAGCGCGGTCTCTACCTCGATCGCCCCGAGCTCGTGCTGAAGCGACCGATCGAAACGGACGACATTCCCGTGGATCCTGCAACCTGAAGACTCGGGTAGGCTGAACGGGTGACCCCACCGCAGCGCAACATCGAACCACACGATCTTGCGCGGAGGGTCGCGCTCCTCGCCGAAGACAAGAAGGCCTCGGACATCATCGTCCTCGACGTGGCCGGCCTCACCACGATCGCCGAAGCCTTCGTGATCTGCACCGGAGGTTCCGAGCCACAGCTTGCGGCGATCACTGCGAGCATCCTCGACGGTTTGGCGGCCGAGGGGGTGACACCTGCGCATCGGCACCGTGCGCCGTCTTCGCACTGGATCGTTCTGGACTACGGAAGCGTGATCGTGCACATCTTCACGCCGCCTGAGCGCGAGTACTACAAGCTCGAGCAGCTTTGGGCGTCGGCGAAGGTGCTCCTTCGCATCCAGTAGCGACTACCCGACCCTTGCCGCGCTCCATCGCGTGAGCGCAGGACCCCACGCGCGCTCGCCGTCTCCTTTCGAGATCGCGTCGAGTTCCACCAGCCCTGTGATCGCATCGGCAATCTCGCGACCGCTCCATCGGCGCGCCGCCTCAGCAAGCTTCCCCGCCGGAAACTCGTGCATCCCGATCTCGCGAGCCACCTGCGCCAGCGGGCGCCCCTCTTCCAGCACGGCGCCATGGATCTGCGCAAGATCGCGCAGCTTCCTGTGCAGCGTCGAGACGACCATGGGGCCCGGTTCGCTG
>CAINCM010000151.1 GCA_903847005.1 uncultured Chloroflexota bacterium
CGATGTCCGGGCGAATGAATGCCACGATGCGCTGGTTTGTCTGGGGGACGATGCCGATCGGCTCGATCATCGGCGGCATCATCGGCGAGACGCTGGGCGTGCGTGCCGCCATCCTCATCGGCGGCGCAGGTGCAACCCTGGCATTCGTCCCACTCCTGTTCGGCCCAGTCTGGGGCATCGCGGTGATGCCCAAGACAGAAGAGGCGCCGCGCACGTAGCTCAGCACCTCTTCTCGGCAGCGCATGCGTTCCGCTGACGCGGCTCAGCTTCGGGTTGCGAGCCCTCGAGAGAGCGCAACGGCCGCAGCCCCGATCGGAGCGAAGAGCAGCGTCAGGGCGATCGCGAGACCCGTCGGATCACTCGGCTCGCCCGGCGGCGTCACGCAGTCTCCGCAAAGGGTTGCAAAGATCACCGCGCCGCTCTCGCTGCGAAGTTCAAACGGGGTGACCCACGTGAGGTTCTCACCCTGCAGCACCGCTGCGAGTGCCGTCTCTGCGTCCATCAGGCCTTCGCAGTACATCATGGTGGAGAGGAGCGGACCGTCAAGCCGGAGCCTCTCGCCTTCGACCGTCACCCCCGCGGCAAGCGTGTTGCACCCAACCGATGCACTGAGCTGGTCTCCGTCGACGACGACATAGCCGCCGACAACGTCGTAGTTGGTGCCGTCCACTTGAATGGTGAACGGCGGGTACTCAGGCGCGACGACATCGGGCATGGCAATCGGCACGCCGCCTTCGACGCGGATCATGCCGTTCGAACTCGTGATCCCGTCGTCGACGATGGAGAGGGAGTCGCCCTCGAGAATGCTGATCAGTGCCGCCTCCGCCTCCATGAGGCCATCGCAGTACATCTTGGTGGAGGCGAGCGGACCCTCAAGGACGAGTGCGGTCGGCACGCCGGCGCTCAGGTCGCCGAGGGTGAGAGTCGCCGAAGCGAAGACGTTGTTGCATCCGACGGTCGCGCTGAGGTTGCCGTCCATGTAGGCGATGCTCCCGCTCTCCACCTCGAAGAGGGCTCGGGTGACCTCGTCGCCGGTGACCAGCTGCGTGAAGGTCGCAGTGAAGAAGGCACCCCCCATCTCCGGGAAGTCCGACATCTCCGGGAAGGCGACGCCGCCCTGGCACATCTCTGGGACGCTTCCGTCTTCGGCCGGGGCGCACGGGTCATCGGAGCTGGTATGGGCAGCCGCGGCCGGCGCGTAGATCCCTAGAAGGCCTGCGAGCATCAGCGCACTGAGGAGTCGGTGGCGCATGCGGAGTTACCCCTTTCCTTCACCGTTCGGTCGACGCTCTCGCCGTTCGGTCAAATACTGCGGCATCTGCCGTCACCACCCTAACGCCGCCAGGGACGAGTGGGTTCCCGCCGCCTCGGTGCCAGATGGGAGCACGAGGGTGGTAGCCTGAGATCAAGGCGCGCGCAGCGAGCCACGACGCAGGGGAGGGCCATGGACGAGCGGCGACAGCAGCCAACCGGCGAGACGATCATGCGTGCCGAGATCGTCGAATCGATCGCCGTCACGGCTCGACTGATTGCCGATCGGCGGCGTTTTGAGCTGATCGGCGAGGCGCTCGCCGCCAGGCGTCCAGCGGTGCTCGTCGTCGCGGGTCGCGGCACAAGCGATCACGCCGCAATCTATGCGCGCTATCTCCTTGAACACGCCCTCGGCGTCCCAGTCGCCCTGGCGGCAGCCAGCCTGCTCACGCAGTACGGCGTCGAGAGCGCCTCGCCGCAGACCGCCCTCATCGCCTTCAGCCAGTCGGGTGCCGGCCCGGACATGATCGCACTCGTGGAATCCGCGAGGCGACGCGGCGCACTCACCGTGGCGCTGACGAATGTTGCCGATTCAGAGCTCGCCCGCGCGGCAGAGATCGACGCCTCTCTGGACGCAGGACCGGAGCGAGCCGTTGCGGCAACCAAGTCATACATCGCAGAACTTGTAGGGGTTGCGCTCATCGCGGCCGCCGCAGCGCGCGCCTCACATCGGGATGCCTCGTGGTCGGCCCAGATCGAAGGTCTTCCAGAGCGAATGGCGCAGGCTCTTGCCGCTGCGACTGAATGGACGGGTGCTGCGTCTGCGAGTCGCGTCTTCCAAGCGCTCCTATCCTGCAATCGGACATTCGTTGTCGGTCGTGGGTTCGAATATCCGAACGCCCTCGAATGTGCTCTCAAGCTGCGTGAGACCACCGGGACGTTCGCCGACGGATACTCCGCCGCCGATCTGCTCCACGGACCGATCGCCTCCGCCAATCGTGAGGTGCCCGCTCTCATCCTGGCGACCGATCCGAAAACCTCGGCGAGCGTCGAGAAGAGCGCAGAGCGTCTTCGTTCGGCCGGATCCCCGCTCTTGGTGATCAGCAACGGTCCAGTCAGCTCTCAAGGCGTGGAGCAGTTCGCCCTGCCTGAGGGGCCGAGTGGACCGCTATGCACGCCAGTGACCGGCATCGTGGGCCTGACACTCATCGAGGC
>CAINCM010000152.1 GCA_903847005.1 uncultured Chloroflexota bacterium
CCGGGAGTTGGGCACATTGGAGCCTCGCCCTGCCCAGTATCGGCCGCCCCCCCGAAAGCTGTCGGCGGAGGACGAGGCGGCAATCGTCGGGTGGGCGCTGGCGACGCCGGAGGAGAGCCTCTATCAGCTCCAGCAACGGCTTCGGCGGGAGCGCAAGGTGGAGGTGAGCGAGATGACGGTCCGCCGCGCCCTCGACCGGGCTGGCGTGAAGAAGCAACGGTTGTTGAAGGAGAAGCGTGCGCAGGAAGGCGCCAAGCCGCCGAAGGTTCGCTTCGGCCCGCAGCACCGTCGGCCTGCGATCCCCAAGGCGACCCGGCTGGGCTACCCGAGCGATGTCACCGATGGGGAGTGGAGCCGCATCGAGGCGCTTCTCCTCGCAGAGAAGGTGCCCTCCCCCCGCAAGTACACCCTGCGCGACGTGATGGACGCTCTGCTCTACCAGACTCGTACCGGCTGTGCCTGGCGCTATCTGCCGCGGGATCTTCCACCATGGCAGACGGTCATGCGCTGCTTCATCCGGTGGCAGCGAATGGGCGTGCTGGACCGCATTCACAACGCTCTCCGTGGCGACCTTCGCGTACACGCGGGCCGGGCCGTGGAGCCGACGGCAGGGATTGTCGACAGCCAGAGCATCAAGAGCAGCGGGGCCCGAGAGCAGACCGGCTACGACGGTGCAAAGAAGGTCTCTGGACGAAAGCGCCATGTCGTGGTCGACACCTTGGGCCTGATCATCGCGGTCGTCGTACACTCTGCGGACATCCAGGACCGCGACGGCGGGCACCTCGTGGTCAACCAGCAGCTGGTCGAAGACCACCCATCCCTAAAGCTCATCTACGCGGATGCTGGCTATGCCGGTCCGAAGTTCGAGCGCGCGGTCAACGATGCCCTCCCGTTGAGAGTGGAGGTCGTTCACCGGCCCAAGGCGTCGTTCAACGGACAGTGGACGACTCCGTCATCCTCGGCGTCCGAGGCCGCGTCGACGGGGGACGGGGCCGACCAAAAGAAAGACTTCCAAGTCATTCGAAAAAGATGGATCGTCGAGCGAACCCTCGGCTGGCTCCCGATGTGGCGGCGACTCGCGCGGGACGATGAGCACACCGTCGAGACCGCCCGAGGACGCATCTTCCTCGCCATGATGCACCGCATGGCGGCCTATCTGGAGGTTGATCGCGCCTGATCGGAGCACCCTCTCACTGCGTGGCGCGGAGGGGTGGAGCCCTATGAAAGGCCAGCGTGCTTGCCTTTCGTAGGGTTTCACCGCTCAAGCCACGCGAGCACCGAAATGAGAGGGTGTTCCGCCGCCGATCAACCAGGAGCCCGCGCCGTCATTGTGTGCTGGAAAGCAAGATTTAACCATGCATTTGCGGCGTGCGTGGTGCGCTCGTAGTCGCGGGCGAGCCTGCGGCGACGGGTGGCCCAGGCCAAGCTTCTCTCTACGATCCAGCGCTTCGGCAAGACTTGGAAGCCGCTGGGTTGCGTGGGGGCGGGCCCATCTCGGTCCGCCCACTCCCCGTTGGTGGTGTCTCCGCGTCGTCGCACAATTTCCACCGGCACACCGGTACGCTCAACGGTCTTCTTCTCAGCCCGACCTTGGTAGCCTGCGTCAGCCAGGACTTTCTTGAGGTGAGGAAGTTGCTGCTTCATGTCATCTGGAAGGA
>CAINCM010000153.1 GCA_903847005.1 uncultured Chloroflexota bacterium
CGTTCGTCGCGCGGCGTGGTGCGGTACTCGATCTTCGCGAATCCGTTCCGCGTCTCGCTGACGCGGCCTCCCTCATCGTCTTTGACGATTGCGAGGAAGGGGGCGATGTACGGGGCAAGGCGCATGATGCGTTGGTGCTCGGCACGACTCGTCCATGGGATCCCGAGTGAAAGAAGGCCAGGGTGCCCCGGTGCACTCTCGATGATGTATCCGTTGCGATCGTCGGTCGGCTCGACGAACTCCTCGCTCTTGGCCGCCTGCATGGTGCCGCGCCACATCTGAATCTTCTCGGGGAAGATCCCGGCGGCGAGCGTTACCGGGTGCAGGCGCAGGTTCTGGCCGATCGCTGGATGGGTGAGGCCGCTGCGACGCAGCAGCAACGGCGTGCGCAGCGCACCACCACTCACCACCACCTGCGGGGCAACGATCTCGAGCGTCCGAGGCGCCCCCGCGCGAGTGCCGTACGTTGTGATTGCGCCGCGCACTTCGCCGTTCACGATGATCAGCCGCTCAGCCTTGCAATCCGGAATCAGGTGTGCGCCGGCTTCGAGCGCCTGGGGGAGGTGGAGACGGAGGGTGGACTGCTTCGAACCGCGTCTGCAGCCGAAGCCGCACGTCCCGCAGTCGGCGCACTCGGCGCGATTCATCTGGATCTTCTCGCCGCTCCATCCACGCGCCTCTGCACCGCGCAAGATCGCCGCATCCTTCGGCGGCAACGTGGCTGAGGACTGTGCGCCAACCTCTCGCAGCACGTCGTTCAGATCACGCGTGAACGCCGCCGATGCTAGCCCCTCGACGCCGTGTTGCTCTTCCCACTCGTCGCGGACCCGATCGGGGATCGGGATGGAAGTCATCCAGTTGACGGTGGTGCCGCCGCCAACGGTGCCGCCGGCGAGGATCGCGATGTGTGCGTCGTCGGTGGCGGTGAAGCCCGAGTCGAGGTAGAGCCGCTCGTAGGCATCGCGCTCCCGGGTGGGAAAGCTTCGCTCGTCATAGAGCGCGCCAGACTCGATCACGATCACGCTCTTTCCTGCCTGCGCAAGGTCACGCGCCACCGATCCACCACCCGCACCCGAGCCGATCACGAGGACATCCACGGCGATGCGCTGTGCCTCACGCGGATCGAACGCAACGATATTGGAGTGGTCACGCGTGGCCGCGTTCGGCTTTGGGTTGTAGCCGATCGCCTTCAGTCGTGTGCGGATCTTCGGATCGCCCGCTTCGTCGGCATCGGCGTACGCAAGGAAGCAGAGCAGCCTCCGCAGCGCGGAGGCGGCACTTCGCAGCAGCGGGATGCGGTGCTGCACCCAGTGTTGAAGGTAGGCGTCTCGCTGCTCGCCGCGCAGGCTGCTGTACCGTGCCGCGCGACCGCCGATGAGCAGGCTGGTGACAGGCCTCTCGATCAGGCGCAGCACAAGCCGCAGCTGACTGACAAGCTCAGGATCGACAACGGTGGCGAAGGCGCGCTCCGCGGCCTCGGCCCGCGCCACACCGCCGCCGGGGACGAAGCCTTCCGCGAGGGCGGCGAGAGTGCGCCGCTCGGCGGTCGTCAAGACCGCTTGAACCTTCGTGGTCCGCCGCTTCGTCCTCATGCGCCTATCTTGCCGCGTTCGGGCTCGCGCGACTGACGAGGGGCGCCTGCTGCGCTACGATCACAGCCGTTGGCGCGTGGCCAAGCGGTAAGGCACCTGCCTCTGGAGCAGGGGATCCTAGGTTCGAATCCTAGCGCGCCAGCCAATCTCCCCGAACCGTGCGCGCGTTACTTCAACGTGGCGAGCCACTCCAGCATCGCACCCGTGAACCTTTCGGGATCCTCTTCGAACGGCACATGGCCGAGCCCTGGCAGCACGACAAAGGTTGCCGACGGTAGAGCGTTGCGCAGGGCCTCGCCCGCTGAGAGTGGCACCCAGCTGTCGTCCGCTCCCCAGATGATCAAGGTGGGGATCGACACGCCATCGCGGCCGACCACGTCTGCGATCGGCGAGGGGAGCGCATTGGAAGGCGCATCCCGAATGATGCCGAGCAGTGCGGCGTCCCAATCAGGGAGACGAGAGGCGGCAGCGTAGCCGCGGATCGTCTCTGTCGTCGCCGCGGACTTCACGGCGAAGGCGGAGCTGAGCAGATCTCCGAACGTTGCCTCCGTGAAGGCGCTGCGAACGAGGATGCGCACGGCGCGTCGGAGTGGCGGCACGCTGAGCGCCGTGCGTCCTGCTGCGTTCGGACTGGCGGTCGGTGACACGATGGCGGCGTCGACGAGTGCGAGGCCGCGAACGCGCTCTGGCGCGAGCGCCGCAACCCACGAGACCACATTGCCGCCCATGCTGTGCCCAGCGAACACCGCCTCGTCGATCTCCATCTGATCCATGAGGGCCAGGACGAATCGCGCGTGCGATGCATGGTCGTAGGCC
>CAINCM010000154.1 GCA_903847005.1 uncultured Chloroflexota bacterium
GTTCCCCGCTCGTGAAGGATAGCAGGGGGCACTGCAAGAGAGAGAGGTTGCGCGTGCGGGGTGAGCGCGGCTCTAGGTTCGCCTGATCACCACAGGGGTGCGACGCGTCGCCCCATATCGTTCGGCGGCACTGCCACGGTTGACGGCGAGTGCCAAGCGTCCCGCGGAGTCGATGTAGCAGAGAGGCGCCTGCACTGGGACATCGCCGAAGCGGTTCGCCCAGACGGTCTCGATCTTGGTCGCGCCGACGCTGATGCTGAGTGGCTGCCCCGGCTCGAGCGCGCCGAGTGCACCGGTGATGTCGCCGCGATCGCCGGCCAGCACGAGCGTGCCGAAGCCATCCACGATCCGGACGACGGTGTGGAGCTCGCCCGCTCTCGCTTCGAGCGGGAGTGCGGCGGCTGGAACGAGCAGCGACGCGTCGAGCGGGCTGCCAAGTTCGCCGAACGGGACGCCAGCGGCGATGTGGGCGGCGACGGGTGCAAAGAGGTCGCGGCCGTGGAAGGTGTGGCTGCGGTTCGGGCCCCACCAGCGCTCGTCGTCGAGCACCACCACTGCGGCAACGCCACCCAGGGCATGCGCGGCGGGGAGGAGGAGTCCGTTGTCGGGCCCGATCAGCACGTCGCCTCGGACGCAGCGAATCGCAATCGGCCGGCGCTGTGTCCCAACGCCCGGATCTACCACCGCCACATGCGCTCCCACCGGAAGATGAACGAGCGACTCCACGAGCGCCTCTGCGCCGGCCTCCACGTCGTACGGAGGGATCGCGTGCGTGAGGTCGAGCGTGCGAGCGCTCGGCGTCATGGCGAGCACGACCCCGGAGAGCACGCCAGCAGATGGATCGCGCAGGCCGAAATCGGTCAAGAACGTGACCAGACGCAGATCTCCGACGATCGGACCACGCGGATCGTTCATAAGGGGAGTCTAGCCCCAGCGCGCGAGTTCGGCCTCTATGTTCAGCGGCAGGATGGCCGCATGTTCTGCAAACTCTCCCCACGCAGATGCGGGGACACTCCACATGATCTCGAACTCGTTCCCGTCTGGGTCCGCCCCATAGAGACTCTTGCTGACGCCGTGATCGCTTGCGCCGGTGAGCGCACTGAGCTCTCCGAGCGTCTGCGCCGCTGCGGCAAGGTCGCGCATGCTCCCCACCTCCCAGGCCAGGTGGTAGAGGCCGGTGCTTCCGCGTGCTGCGCGAGGAGCCTCCGGACCCACCTCGAAGAGCCCGAGGTCGTGATGGTTCTCGGTGTTGGCGGCGCGCATGAAGATCGCCTTCCCGCCGAACTCCTCTCCCGCGATCACGAACCCGAACGCCTTGCGGTAGAACTCTGCCGCCGCCTTCGCACTGCGCACATAGAGCACCGCGTGATTCAGCCGCGTGACGTTGAAGCCGCTCATGCCGGGACCTGTCTCCCGATGAATCGCTGCACCGCCGCATAGGTTGTCACGTGCAAGATCGAATAGACGATCCCGAATCCACCGCGAAACTCGTTGTACGTGGTGTCAGCCGGATTGAACGGCGAGATTGGAAGGTTCCCCGCACCGAGTGCAAGTGGCGACACGAACGAGACGAGCAGGATCGCAAGCGAGATGCCGCCCCATCGGGTCCGTGCTCCAGCGGCGGTGAATCGGCTCGCGACGATCGCTGCGGCCGCGGTGGCGCCGATCGACGCGAAGACCACACCGCCGAAGAAGGTGGACTCGCCGAGACTGGGGACAAGGCCGATGAGCGACGCCGCGACCCAGAGTGCCACGTTGATCGCAACGGCCGTCGCGGCGCTCTTCACGAATGCGCCGCGCATCAGAAGCCGAGCTCCTCTGCGACGATGATGACGTCGATGCGGCCCGGCTGCTCGCCGTGCAGCACAAGCGACTTGTTGATCGCGCTGTTGACGCCGTATGCCGCCTGTGCGCGCACGTCCTCCAGCGGCAGCGTATAGGTCTCGATTCGCTCGTTCGCTTCGGCGAGGTCCTTCACGATCTTCTGCGCGCCGACGACAAAGACCACGTGGCCTGCGCCGTAGGCGTATGCAGGAAGCTGCGAACCGGTCGCAGAGGCGACCACGAGCTTGCCATCTTCGGTGACGGCGTGGACGCTTCCGGCCGCAAATGCCGGAGCGGAACCGATCGCGCGCATCTGCGCACCCTGCGTGTTCCGGTCGAGCGCATACATCTTGTCGCGCAGGCTCACGTATGGCGCCGCGTTCAAGGCGTCCGCGATCCCCGTTGCCTCGAGGGTCGCCGAGGTGAAGGTGAAGACTTCGGCTCCCGCTGGAATGATCTTCAGCACCGCCGCCTTGGCCGCCGCGGCGTCTGGAACGCTCTGTGCGGCGAACCCTTGTGCGTTGAGCGCCGCAACCGCCTTCGCGATGCGGGCCGCGTCCGCCACCTGTTTGAATCGTGCTGCTGACATCAGGTCCCTCCTTGCCTACGGCTCCTCACCGTATTCTGCCGCCTGCCGCACACGCGGGAGGTCGTTGCGTATGCAACTATATCCCTTGACGCAGATGTTTGCAAGTGCAACTATTGCAACGCATGGCAACAGCAGACCAGCTCCCGAATGCGCACCTCGACAAGCTCTCCACGATCCTGGGGAGCGATGCGCGCACGCTGCTCGATCCCGCTGTCGCTCGCGCCTGGATCGCCTTCCTCACCGCCTACGGACGCGTCACACGCGCACTCTCTGCGGAGCTGATGGATGGCGCGGGCATGAGCCTGGCGGACTTCGACGTGATGGCGCAACTCGCCGGCGCGGAGGGATACGCGCTGCGGATGAGCGAACTCGCCGACGCGGCACTCATCTCGAAGAGCGGCCTCACGCGTCGCGTGGATCGACTCGCAGTGAACGGCTGGGTGACACGCCGGCGCTGCACCGAAGACGGCCGCGTGCACTGGGCAACGTTGACGCCGCTCGGGGTCAGGGCGTTCAGATCAGCAGCGCCCGGACATCTGCGCGCCGTCGCCGAGCGATTCGGCGCGTCGCTTCCTGCGAGCGAGATGGATCGCCTCACCCGTGACCTGATGAATATCGCAGCGAAGAGCGCGGAGGCCGCACCGCTCGATTAGGCGGTCGTCGCCGCTCGCACCTGTCGCTGGATCCGTGCAAGGAGTCCGGTCGCACCCCGCATCCGCAACGGAGAGACGAGTTCCGTCAAGCCGAGTTGCAGCGGTGCGGCCGCCGGAACGGCGAGCACCTCTGCGGGGGTGAGTCCGTCGAGTCCGAGTTGCATGATGCTTGCAAATGCACGCGTTGTCGGGGACTCCTGCGGTGCGGTTGCGTGGATGTGCACCGAGTCGGCCTTCACCTCGGCAACGGCAAAGAGCGGCGACTGGCACTCTTCGACGCGCT
Organism: uncultured Chloroflexota bacterium; assembly: GCA_903847005.1. GTDB lineage: Bacteria > Chloroflexota > Limnocylindria > Limnocylindrales > Limnocylindraceae > Limnocylindrus. Next base: position 3,350 of record CAINCM010000154.1, read on the forward strand.
CCATGAGGTCTTCCCGCGACGCGTACGGCTCGGGGAGCGGCTTCAGGCGATCGGCGTATTCGAGGAGAAGTTCGAGACGCAATTCGCGCGGCGTGTCCGCAAAGTCGGCGGCAACCGCCGCGAGTCCGGGTGGGAGCTGCGCTGCGGTCGATTCCGACATCGTGTGAGCCGTGTCCGACGTGCCCGTGCCTACTCGGCGCCGACGGCGATCGGGAGCCGAACGGCGTTGCCCCACTCGGACCAGGAACCGTCGTAGTTGCGCACGTTCTTGAACCCGAGCAGGTAGGTGAGCACGAACCAGGTGTGACTCGATCGCTCGCCGATGCGGCAGTAGGCGATGACGTCGTCGCCCGTCGAGAGGCCCTTCTCGCCTTCGTAGATGGCGCGGAGCTCGGCGACTCCCTTGAACGTGCCGTCGTCCTGTGCGGCGCGCTTCCACGGCACCGACTTGGCGCCCGGAATGTGGCCACCGCGGAGCGTCCCCTCCTGCGGGTAGTCCGGCATGTGCGTCAGCTCGCCGCTGAACTCCTGTGGCGAACGGACGTCCACCATGCAGCCCTTCGCGTTGACATGTTCGAGCACCTGCTCACGGTAGGCACGGAGTTCGCGGTCGTTGCGCGGCGAGACCGGATAGGTCGTTGTCTCGCGCGTCGGCACCACCTTGGTCATCTCGCGGCCCTCGGCCTCCCACTTCTGTCGTCCTCCGTCGAGGAGGCGAACATCTTCGTGGCCGAAGAGGCGAAAGACCCAGAGCGCGTACGCCGCCCACCAGTTCGACTTGTCGCCGTAGAAGACGACCGTGCTCTCTCGGCTGATCCCCTTGCGCGACATCAGCGCCGCAAACCCCTCAGGGCCGACGTAGTCGCGGCTGACAGGATCATTGAGGTCGGTGTGCCAATCCACCTTGATGCTTCCCGGGATGTGCCCGGTCTCGTAGAGAAGCGTGTCTTCGTCGGACTCGACCACCACGAGACCGGGCGTGTTCAGATTGGCGGCGAGCCACTCCGTCGAGACGAGCGCGCCGGGGGTGGCGTACTCCTGGAACTTCGGGTTCGGATCAAATGGCACCTGACTCATGTTGCTGTCTCCTTGATGGCTACTTGGGGGTTGAGACTCTCTTCGAGTCGATCTGGCGCAGCGCGAGCGTCAACAGATCGACGGTTCGCCCTCAAGTGCTCGGAGCTGCGTGCTGGTCATGCCCTGAAGATACCAGAGGGGCCCTTGTCAGAGCCGCCGTTTCGTTCGCTAGCCGAGCAGCGGAAGGAGAAGGCGTCGCGCGCCGTCCGCGAAGATGCCGATCGCGAACGCAGCGAACATGAGCGCAGAGATCAGGGAGACGGCGCGAATCGTGCGCGGACCGGTGAAGCGGCGCGTGGCGCCGACGACCCCTGCGAGGACGGCCGAGTGCGCCACCGCAGCGGCGCCGAAACCGGAGATGAACGGGACGAACCCGGCGAGGTCCGCCGCCTGCGAGGCGACGACACTCCCTCCGACCGTGGCGGTCCAGAGGATCAGCGTCGGCGAGCTGAGCGCGACGCCGAGACCGAGTGCGATGGCGCCGAGTCCGTTGGCGCGTCGCAGCGGAGACGACTCGTCGATGCTTCCGCCGCGCACGGCGTCGCGAAGTGCGGCGGCGGCGAACCAGCAGAGCACGCCGCTTCCGCCGAGCCACAGGACCCAGGCGGCGGGCGGCCAGGAGAGCAGCACGCTGACGCCGAGGGCACCTGCGCATGCCCAGATCACGTCGCCGATGCACGAGCCGAGTCCGATGAGGAAGGCGGGGAGCGCGCCGCGATCGATGGCGGTGCGCACGATCATCACGTTGACGACACCGAGTTCGATGTTGATGGAGAAGGCGAGCGCGGCGCCGAGGAGGAAGAGCTCCACGGAGATCTACCCGGATCTGGCTATTCGGATTGGACGACGCTCGTCGGCGTGTTGTGCGGATTGCTGTGCGCGGCGGGGATCACGCCGAGCTTTCCGGCCCTGTAGTCCTCGAATGCCTGGACCACCTCGTCGCGCGTGTTCATCACGAACGGCCCGAGCCAGGCGATCGGTTCGCGAATCGGCTCGCCACCGAGGATCAGCACGTCGAGTGCCGGGGTGCGCGCGTCTTGTCGTCCGTCGGCCTTGATGATGATGCGATCGCCTGCGCCGTACACCGCAAGCTGGCCCGAACCGATCGCCACACCCTCTGCGCCGACCGTGCCGCGCCCGGAGAGTGCGTACACGAGTGCATTGAAGTCGGGTCGCCACGGCAGGTCGAGTTCCGCATCGGGTTGGATCGTGGCGTGCACGAGTGCGATCGGCGTCTGCGTCGAGCCCGGTCCCGTGGCCCCCGCCACATCGCCCGCAATGATGCGCAGGAGCGCGCCGCCGTCTGCGGACGCGATGAGCTTCACCTCGCCCGCTCGGATGTCTTGGTATGCGGGCGGCGACCACTTCTTCGCGCGCGGCAGGTTCACCCAGAGCTGGAAGCCGTGGAAGAGACCCCCGCTCACCACAAGGAACTCCGGCGGCGTCTCGATGTGGAGGATCCCGCCGCCCGCCGTCATCCACTGTGTGTCGCCGTTGGTGATGCGACCGCCGCCGCCGTTGCTGTCGCGGTGGTCGAAGACACCGTCGATGATGTAGGTCACGGTCTCGAATCCGCGATGCGGATGCCACGGCGTCCCCTTCGGCTCGCCCGGCGCGTACTCCACCTCGCCGAGCTGATCGAGCATGATGAACGGATCGATCAGGTTCAGCGGGGCGCCCATGAACGCGCGTCGAACGGGGAAGCCCTCACCTTCGAGGCCGCTGGGCGCCGTGGTGAGCGAGACCACGGGTCGCGGCTTCGTCGTGAGCAGGTCGGCAACGGTGACGCGAGGCAGGAGCGTGATGTCGGGAACCGTGATCGCAGGCATGCACGGAGTATACGCGATTGGTTGCGTTGCGAACTAGTATGATGTTCCCAGCAGCATCCACCAACAGAGCGGAGGGAGCCATGGACATCTTCACGGCGGTCAGGACGGTGTACTCCAAGTACGCCACGTTTAGCGGACGCGCGAGTCGCGCCGAGTACTGGTACTTCTTCCTCTTCACCATCATCGCCGGAGCGGCGTTGAGTGCGATCGACGCGACGCTCGCGTCGGCCTTCAGCATCGCGAACTTCCTTCCAAACCTGGCGGTCGCGGTTCGCCGACTTCACGACACGAACCGCAGCGGCAAGCTGATCGTCGCCCTCATCATCATCGAGGTGGTGCTCTTCTTGCTGATCGTCGTCTCGTTCGTCGCCGGACTCTCGGGGGCGATCGGGGGGAACTCCGATGTGGCAACAGGCGGCGGGATCGGCGTCCTCGTGGGCGTCGTGCTCTTCGTCGTGTTGGCGATCTACTGGATCTATCTCATGGCGAAGCGAGGCGACGCGGGACCGAATCGCTACGGCGACCCGAGCTGATCGTCGCGTCGTCGTCGTGAAGTGAGCCGACTGCTGTCGCGTCTGCGGATCGGTGCAGACGATCCGTTTCGCGACGCCAACGTGCGGCTGCTGTTCGGCGCGCAGGCGGTCAGCATCCTCGGATCGCAGGTTTCGCACATCGCCTTTCCGCTGATCGCGGTGGACGTCATCCAGGCGAGCAACGGCTCGATCGTGTTGCTCGAGGCGGCGTTCCTGATGCCGTTCGTTCTGCTCAGCCTTCCCGTCGGTGCGCTCCTTGACCGTCGCGCGCGTCGGCCCGTGATGGTCTGGATGGATCTGTTGCGCACCGCGGCGCTGCTCCTCGTGCCGCTGAGCTTCATGTTGGACGCGCTCAGCATGCCCGTGCTCTACCTCGTGCTCTTCATCATCGGCGCAGGGTCGCTCATCTACGACGTGGCGAACCAGTCGTACCTCCCGGAAC
>CAINCM010000155.1 GCA_903847005.1 uncultured Chloroflexota bacterium
AATCGCACGCGCTTCTGGGTGATGCGCAGCAACGGCGGCACGGCCGTGCCAGGGTCACGGAACGGTGCCCCTCGAACCACCCTCTTGGTGGGTGTTCGCAACGAGCCTGGCGCGCTGCTCGCCGTCCTGCAGAAGTTTGCGGAGGCTGGAGTCAACATGAGCAAGCTCGAATCTCGGCCGAGCCACGGGGGCGACTGGGAGTACATCTTCTGGATCGATCTCGATGCAGGGGTCGGCGACCCTGTCCTCGAAGGGGCGTTGCGAGCGCTGGCCGCAGTGACCAGCGAGCTGCGCATCTTGGGGAGCTATCCGCGCGGCGAAGCGCTCTGAGCGGCGATTCGGCTCGGCTAGACTCCACACATGAAGCCACAGAAGATTCTGGTCGCCGGCTCCTGGGAGGAGTCACCTCACCCGCATGATATTCGCTCTCCATTTGACGGACGCGTCGTCGGGAGCACCTTCCTGGCGAGCGCCGAACAGATGGAGCGCGCCGTGGTCGGCGCAGCGGCCGGATTCGAACGCATGCGTTCGATCGGCGCATGGGAGCGCGCCGACATCTTGCGCAAGACGGCGGCAGGGATCGGCGCGCGCAGGGAGGAACTTGCTGCGCTCCTCTCCGCTGAGGCGGGGAAGCCGATCCGCGATGCGCGCGCCGAGATCGACCGCGGTGCGCTGACCTTCAGACTCGCGGCAGAGGAGGCGGAGCGGATGATCGGCGAGACGATCCCGCTCGACCTGGCCCCTGCAAGCAAGGGTCGCCTCGGCATCACGCGCCGGTTTCCCGTCGGCCCTGTCCTCGGCATCAGCCCCTTCAACTTCCCGCTGAATCTCGCCGCGCACAAGGTTGCGCCGGCGATCGCCGCCGGGTGCAGCATCGTCTTGAAGCCGCCGTCAGCCGATCCGCTGATCATGCTGAAGGTGGCCGAGATCGCGACGGAGGCGGGGCTCCCCGCGGGGGCGCTCAGCGTCATTCCGACGGCGCGTGACGTCGCGGACAGGCTCGTCGAGGACGAGCGCTTCCGCCTCTTGTCGTTCACCGGCTCACCGGCCATCGGCTGGAAGATGAAGGCGCGCGCGGGAAAGCGCCGCGTCCTCCTCGAGCTCGGCGGGAATGCGGCCTGCATCGTGGACGCATCGGCGAACCTCGATTGGGCGGTGAAGCGTGCACTCGTCGGCGCATTCGCATATGCCGGTCAGGTGTGCATCAGCGTGCAGCGCATCTTCGTCCACGACGCGATCGCGGACGAGTTCGAGAAGCGGTTTGTCGCCGGCGCGGCACAGCTGAAGGTGGGCGACCCCGCCGACGAGGCGACTGACGTCGGCCCGCTCATCGACGATGGTGCGGCGAAGCGCACCGAAGAGTGGATCGCCGAGGCGGTCGCAGCGGGCGCACGGGTACTTGCGGGCGGTGCGCCGGTGCAGGCGGGCCAGCCACGGCTCTTCGCACCGACCATCCTCGCCAACGTCCCACGCAGCGCGCGCATCTGCAGCGACGAAGCCTTCGCGCCGGTCGTGATCCTGGAGCGCTACAGCGACTTCGCTCAGGTGATCGCGTCGGTCAACGAGAGCCGCTTCGGCCTGCAGTGCGGCGTCTTCAGCAACGACCTTGCCCATGTCCGCGCGGCATTCG
>CAINCM010000156.1 GCA_903847005.1 uncultured Chloroflexota bacterium
GAGCAGCGCGGCAGCGAAGTGGCGGTGCTCTGTGCGGATGCTCCTGCGAAGGTGTACGAGGTCATCCCCAACGTCGATCGTGTCCTCACGACCCCTCCAGCGTGGGCACCCGACGTCGCCATCCTCGTAGACTGCGGCGACCCGAAACGAGCGGGCCGAGCGGGCGAAGTGATGCAGGGTCTGCCAAGCGGCGTCGTCAGGGCGACCATCGACCACCACGTGTCGAACAGCAGCACGTCACCGCTCCAGTGGATCGATCCAACAGCAGCTGCAACGTGCGAAATGGTCGCTCTCATCGCTGTGGCGCTGGATGCCGACATCGCGGCGGATGGCGGTCGACTTGCGGCGACGCTGGCGGCCGGAATCATCATGGATACCGCCACATTCCAGCACAGCAACACGACCCCGCGTACGCTGCAGGTCGCAGGGATCCTCCTCGAGGCCGGTGCACCAATCAGCGAGATCTCGCGACGCCTGTATCGGTCCAAGCCGGCGACACAGGTGCGCCTGCATGCCCGAGTGCTCGATCGCATGGAGACATCGGACCACGGCGCGACCGTCTGGGCGGCAGCTCTCAGATCAGACCTCCAGGAGACTTCGGCGCGACCAGAGGAGACTGAGGGCATCGTCGACACCCTCGCTCAAGTCCTTGAGGCGGATGTTGCGCTCTTCTTCAAAGAGGAGGGCGCGCACGAAACGCGACTCTCCATTCGAACGAAAGAGGAAGGCTTGGACGCCACCAAGATCGCCGCCCTGTTCGGGGGCGGGGGGCACGCGCGCGCCGCTGGTGCGAGCATTGCAACTGCGCTCGACGATGCGGTGCCCGCGGTCCTACGTGCCGTCACGTCGCTTCGCACGGGGCGCGGCAGCGAGTCCTAGACGTGGCACGCCGTCGTCCAAGCACACCCGGCATCGACGGAGTTCTGCTGGTTGACAAGGCGAACGGACCGACAAGTCACGACGTTGTCGCGAAGGTTCGTCGCATTGCAGGGCAACCGCGGATCGGTCACGGCGGCACCCTCGACCCGTTCGCCACCGGGCTACTGGTGCTGCTGCTTGGACGTGCAACTCGACTTGCCGCTCTGCACCAGGGCGGAGGAAAGCGCTATGAGGCCACCTTCTCCTTCGGCGGTGCAACCACCACTGACGATCTCGACGGCGAGATGATCGGAGGTGGCAACCTGCGGGCCACACGTGATCTCGTCGAGTCGCTGCTGCCTCGATTTCGTGGTGCGCTCGAGCAGGTCCCCCCAAGCCATTCCGCGAAGCGCACGGACGGTGTGCGCGCGTATGAGCGTGCACGCGCGGGAGAGGTGGTCAACCTGGCCCCCCGAGCCGTGGAGATCAAACGTTTCGAGATCACGTCGTGGGACGAGAGCCGTCCAGAGGAGCCGTTGATGGGCGCTGAGCTCGATGTAAGTTCGGGAACCTATATTCGTGCGATCGCTCGAGACCTTGGAGCGGCCGTGGGCAGCGGTGCACATCTCGTCGCTCTCCGCCGCATCGGCTCAGGTTCGTTCAGTGTCGCCCACGCACACCGCATGGAGTCGATCTCAGAGGCAGCGGTCAAAGGACATCTGGCAGACCTGCTTCTGCCCCTCGATGCAGGGCTCGAAAAGTTGGCCAGGCTCGACCTCAACCAGGAGGCGACAGGTCTCCTGCGCGACGGAGCTGCCATCTCTGCCGATCTGTGCGGCCTGCGGCCAGACGAGATCGCATCTGGTGAACTGGTTCGCCTGGTGGTCGACGGTCGACTCGCCGCTCTCGCTCGGCGCACGGACGCTGGAGTCCAGCCAGAGCGCGTATTCATCACACCGAACGCGTCTCCGCCGCGACGAGGGCAGATCGTGGAGGCCAGTTGAACTCCAGCCGCAGAATCGCCGAGCCGCAACTCGTCGGTTGGGGGGCGCTGGAAGGCGAACAGCTTCACGGCGCTCGAGAGGATGGGTCGGTGCTGACCATCGGCATCTTCGACGGTCTCCACCGCGGTCATCAGCGCATCCTTGCTGCAGCCGAGCGTTTGGCGTCCGCCGCCGGACTCCACCGCATCCATATCGGTTTCGATCCGCATCCGGACCTACTGCTTCGGGGTGCCGCGCCGCTTCGACTCCTCGATCCTACAGAGTTCGAACTGCGTCTCGCAGCTGCTGGCGTTGAGCTGTGGCGAGACCTTCCGTTTGATGCGGAGATGCGGGACACCGAGTGGGACGTCTTTCTCGCACGGCTGGTGGCCGCAACAGGCGCGCGCAGCATCGTCCTTTCGCCAGAGAGCGCCTTGGGTCGCGGACGAGAAGGTCGACTCGATCGGATACGTGCGTGGGGGGCAACACGAGGAATCCAGGTGCATCCGGTAGCCGAGGCTCGCACGGACGGGGGCCCCATCCGAAGTACGCTCATCCGCGCGGCAATCGCTGCTGGGGACCTCTCTCGTGCGGCCCGCGCACTGGGTCGGCCGCACGCGATCATTGCAACGCGCACGTCCGTGGACATTGAGCTACGGGTTGACGGCGAAGGCTTTGCCCTGCCGCCGGCCGGAGAGTACGAGGTCCGGATCGGCACGGCCGCGCACCGTACGGGCCGTCTCCCTCTCACGGGGCGGGTGGTTCGCGCGGTGTTCGACCCCGCAGGGCGATCACTCGTTCTCGACCCCTCCGCACGGGAGCGACTCCCCAGGGGGGGAGAGCGGCTTCGTGCGGCTCTCCTGAAGCGGTTCGCTGGACGCCGCGGGCGCTGATTGCTACTCTCAACCGACCCAGAAGGTGTGAAGTAGACAAGGTGGGCCTATGAGCCCCCCAGACAGGAGAGAAACCTTGCCGCTAGACAAGACCACAACCGAGCGCATCGTTGCCGCGAACGGGCGACACGCTCAGGACACCGGCTCAGCCGAAGTCCAGATAGCACTCCTCACGGAGCGCATCGAGGGCCTTACGGGCCACCTCCAGACGTTCAAGCAGGACAATCACTCGCGGCGGGGGCTCTTGAAGCTTGTCGGGCAACGACGGCGCCTGCTTACCTTCCTGCGACGCGAGGATGTGGCTCGACACGCCGCCCTCACCGAGAAGCTCGGTCTCCGTCGTTAACCACCCGCTCAGCATCGCTGAGCAACTAGATCGGCTGGGCGCCCTGTGGGGCGCGGCCTGAAGAGGAGCAACATGGAAATCACGACCGTATCCGCCGAGTTTGGCGGGCAGACGCTTACCATCGAAACAGGGCGCATGGCACGACTCGCGGGTGGTGCTGTGACAGTTCGCTACGGCGACACTGTCGTCCTCGGAACTGCGAATCGAAGCGACCCGCGTCCGGGTCTCGACTTCTTTCCGCTCACGATCGAATTCGAAGAGCGCATGTATGCAGCAGGAAAGATTCCCGGTGGCTATATCAAGCGCGAAGGGAAGGCATCGGAGAACGCAACGCTCTCTGCACGCTTGACCGACCGACCGATTCGACCTCTATTTCCTGAGGGCTACAAGGACGACGTCCAAGTGGTGGTCACGGTCCTCAGCGCGGATCAGGAAAACGATCCAGACATCCTCGGAACGATCGCGGCTTCGGCCGCGCTGACCATTTCGGAGATTCCGTTTCTTGGGCCCATCGGCGCCGTTCGCGTTGGCTTGGTCGACAACAAGTTCATACTGAATCCGACGTTCGAACAGCTCGAAACGAGCGACCTTGACCTCGTGGTCTCTGGTACGACAGACGCCATCATGATGGTCGAAGCGGGCGCAAACCTCATCAGCGAAGCGAAGATGGCCGAGGCGATCGAATTCGGCCACGATGCCATCAAAGCCCTGATCTCGTTGCAGGACGAGCTGCGCGCAAAGATCGGGAAGCCGAAGCGCGTACCTTACATCGAGCCTGGCGTGGAGAGTGTCGTCTCATTTGCAGAGGCAGCGGCAAACGGCGCAACATTTGTTGTCGTCGATACGGAGACGACTGGGCTCGACCCGAAGATCTCCGACCTCGTCGAAGTTGCAGCCGTCAAGATCAAGGGCGGCAAGATCACCGATCGCTGGAGCACGCTTGTGAACTCAGGAAATCCGATCGTGGGAGCCCAGATGCATGGCATTACGACTGCCGACCTGAAGAAGGGAGTCCCCCCGAAGGAGGCGGCTGAGAAGTTCGCTGAATTCTCGAAGGGCGCCATTGTCGTTGGCCACAACCTTGGTTTCGACGTTTCGTTCCTAGACGAAGCGCTCGGCAAAGGCCGTAGCTTCGCCACAGAGGCAGGGCAGTACCTTGATACCTTTGTCCTCTTCCGTGAAGCGTATCCTGAGAGCGAGTCATTCAAGCTCGGCGATCTTGCGCGCATCTACGGCGTGGGAACGGTTCCAACGCACCGTGCCGGGAGCGATGCAGAATCGACTGCAGAGCTACTGCTCTTCCTCGCCGCAGAGTTGCCGGCTCGGCTCGCAACCCTCAAGGAAGAGATCAGCGACTCGATCCGCGCCGCCCGCAGCGGAAAGGGCGATCCGAAAGCCCTTTTGGAAGCCGCCCGTCGCAAGGCGCGTCTCGGCAAGAACCTCTTCGGCTATATGCACAAGAAGACCGCTCGGGCCCTCACCATGAACGAAGGGATCCGCGTCGACGGCCGAAAGGTGGATCAGATTCGCCCGATCACGGTTGAGGTCGGACTCCTGCCGCGCGCCCATGGCACAGGGCTCTTCACCCGTGGGGACACGCAGGCGTTGAGCGTTGCAACCCTTGGTCCGATCGCACAGGCACAGCGCCTGGATACGATTTCGCCGGTTGCAACGAAACGCTACCTGCACCACTACAACATGCCTCCATACAGCACTGGCGAGAACAAGCCGATGCGCGGACCGGGTCGCCGGGAGATCGGGCACGGTGCACTCGCAGAGCGAGCTCTCCTGCCGGTCCTCCCGTCCGCAGAAGAGTTCCCGTATACGATTCGAGTCGTCTCGGAGTGCGTGACATCGAATGGCTCCACGTCGATGGCCTCGACGTGTGGATCGAGCCTCGCGCTCCTCGACGCAGGAGTGCCGATCAAGGCTTCAGTCGCCGGTGCGGCGATGGGCTTGATGTCGGAGCCGGGTGGCGACTTCGTGGTGCTGACCGACATCCTCGGCAAGGAGGATGCGTTCGGCGACATGGACTTCAAGGTAACAGGCACCCGCGACGGAATCTCCGCGCTGCAGATGGACATCAAGGTGCAGGGGATCACAGGAAAGATCATCCGCACCGGTCTGAAAGATGCGCTCGCAGCTCGACTCGAAATCCTCGACAAGATGGATGCGGTGATCTCTTCAGCGCGACCTGAGCTTTCGGACTTTGCACCGCGAATCACAACGATCAAGATCAATCCAGAGAAGATCCGGGACATCATTGGCAAGGGCGGGGCCGTGATCCGCAAGCTCCAGGACGATTTCCAGGTCAACATCAACGTGGAGGACGACGGCACGGTGCAGATCGCATCAAGCGACCCCGAGCGCACCAAGCGCGCACTCGACGCTATCAACGGCATCACAAAGGAGGTCGAGGTCGGCGCACTGTACATGGGCAAGGTGACACGCATCATGGGCTTCGGCTGCTTCGTTGAGATCCTTCCTGGAAAAGAGGGACTGGTCCGAATCGGCGAGCTCGCCGATTATCGTGTCAACACGGTAGAGGATGAGGTTGCGGTCGGCGACGAGATCATGGTGGTCGTTCTCGAAATCGACCGCCAAGGTCGGGTCAACCTATCGCGTCGGGCCGCCATGCAGCGGCACAAGGCGGCGCCACGCGGATAGACACTCGGAGCCTGCTCCTTCGTTAAGTGCGATCTGAACGACTCGGCGCAAAGGCGTCGGGTCGTTCGCCTATACTATGGACATGAACAACACAGCAGAGCCACGTATCGACAACAAAGAGGATGGCTACGTCGTTGCCGTTGTCGGCGCGACCGGCCTTGTAGGCCGTACGATGATCAGCATCCTCGAGGAACGAAGCTTTCCCGTTCGGCGACTCGTTCCGCTTGCCGCATCGGCAGGGGGCCGCAGCGTCGAATTCCGAGGCTCATCGGTGCCTGTCCAGGAAGCCGTCCCAAACGCCTTTGCTGGCGTGGATATCGCACTATTCAGTGCAGGTGCCGATGTGAGTCTCAACCTCGCCCCTGAAGCGGCAGCGCGAGGCTGTGCGGTCGTGGACAACTCGAGCGCCTGGCGCATGGATCCAACCGTTCCACTCGTCGTTTCGCAGGTCAATCCCGAGGCGCTCCGCGGTCATCACGGAATCATTGCGAATCCGAACTGCTCCACAATGCAACTCGCGCCACTCCTTCAGGCACTCCACAAAGAGGCGGGCCTGCGACGTGTCGTTGTCGCTACGTATCAGGCCGTCTCCGGCGCCGGAGGGGAGTCAGTGGACGACCTGCGGCAGCAACGGGCGGCGGTCGTGGCAGGGGAGAAGCCGCGCTCGACGATCTATCCCCACGCCGTAGTGCTCAGCCCCATTCCTGCGATCGACATCTTCTTGGAAGACGGCTCAACCAAGGAGGAGCAAAAGGTGGTGCGTGAAAGTCGAAAGATCCTTGGAATCCCTGACCTTCGCATCAGTGCTACTGCGGTTCGTATTCCTGTTGAGGTGAGTCACTCCGAAGCTGTGCACGTCGAGTTGGAGAGATCGTTATCTCCTGACCGTGCACGGACAGTCTTTGCACAGACAGAAGGTGTCTTTGTAATAGACGATCCATCGAAAGAGATGTATCCGTTGGCCGAACAGGCTGCAGGCAGTGATGGGATCTTTGTCGGACGGGTGCGCACGGATGAGAGCGTCGAACATGGCCTTGCATTCTGGGTCGTGAGCGACAACGTGCGCAAGGGCGCCGCGACCAATGCGGTGCAGATCGCCGAGCTTCTCATCCAGAACGATCTGCTCTGGGGAAGCGCATCGCGTGGTTGACGAGCGGGCGGCGGCACTCGCCGCGCTCGCACGGGAGATCGAGGCGTGCCGCGCATGCCCTCTCGGTGCAACACGCACGAAGAGCGTTCCCGGGGAGGGGAGCGCGAACGCCGAGCTCCTATTTGTTGGAGAAGCCCCTGGCGCAAGCGAAGACGAGGCCGGGCGACCGTTTGTTGGAGCCGCTGGGAAACTGCTGGACATGCTCCTTGGGCTCGCAGGGTCAGCGCGTGAGGAGGTCTTTGTGTTGAACGTGGTCAAGTGTCGTCCGCCGGATAACCGAGACCCGCATCCTGAAGAGATCGCCGCGTGCGCACCATTCCTGCAGCGTCAGCTCTCCCTCCTGAGCCCGGTGATGGTCGCCCCGCTCGGCCGTCACGCCCTACGTTCGTTTGCGCCTACGGCGAAGATCTCCGCGGCCCACGGTCGCCCATTCGCCGACGGAGAGAATCTGCCCCTTGGGGCGACCCTGTTTCCGCTCTACCATCCAGCCGCCGCCCTCCACAACGGAGCGCTGCGTCCAACGCTCGAGAGGGACATGGGGGCGCTGTTTCGGGCGCTTCCAGCGGCACGGGCTGGCTGGGCCGCCGCTCGCGGAGAAGCCGAGGAGGCTACGCTGTTGGCGCACAAGCCTTCGGCGGAGCAGGGTCAGCTCCGCCTCTTTGAAAGCGAGGCCGAATGAGACATTCAGGCTCCAGACCTTCGAGGCAGCGTCCAGCTGCCCGTCCGCAAGGTCCCGCGCATCGGCGCCCGGCGACTCGGCCTGCCACAGCTGCTCCACGGTCTGCCCTGCGGGCCGCTCATGGGCGACGTCCAGACCGAGCCACCCCGAGCGGTCCACCGCTTCGACTCATTCCGCTCGGCGGCATGGGGGAGATCGGAAAGAACCTCTATCTCTACGAATACCAAGAGACGATCATCCTGGTCGACTGCGGTCTCGCCTTCCCAGACGAGACGACGCTCGGCGTGGACATCATCATCCCAGACATCACCTACCTCCGAGAGCGAAAGAGCGCGGTCAAGGCGGTACTTATCACGCACGGGCACGAGGACCACGTTGGTGCGCTGCCGCACATCCTCCCTGACCTGCCCGGCGTCCCTGTCTACGCAAGCACGCTGGCGCGTGGCCTCCTCGTCAACAAGCTGAAGGAACACAAGATCACTGCGAATCCGCTCCGCGCCCTGGATCCGGGCGACCAGGTCGAAATCGGTCCGTTTGTCATCGAACCCTTCCGTGTCGGCCACTCGATTCCAGATGCGATGGGCTATGCCGTCCATACGCCGGTTGGCACGGTCGTGCACACAGGAGACTTCAAATTCGACCAGACGCCTGCAGACGGGAAGGCGGCAGATTTTGCGATCTTGGCGCGCCTCGGAGCCCAAGGGGTTCTGGCGCTCGTCTCCGACAGCACCCGCGCGGAGGCACCCGGATACACGCCGAGCGAACAGGTCGTTGGGCAGGCATTCAAGTCGATCATGAGCGAGGCACCGGGTCGTGTCATCGTGGCAACGTTCGCTTCGAATATCGCGCGCATCCAACAGGTGCTCGACGCGGCCGGAGAGTTCCGCCGCAAGGTTGCTGTGGTCGGGCGCTCGATGGAACAGAACGTAAAGATCGCTCGAGACCTCGGCTATCTCACGTTTCCGACGCCTCTGATCGCCAAGGAGGAGATCGGGCGTCGAAGCAAGGAACCGATTGTCATCGCAACGACGGGCGCGCAAGGTGAGCCGATGGCGGGTCTCGCAAAGATGGCAAACGGTGAGCATCGAAACGTGGAGATTCAGAACGGCGACACGGTGATCGTCTCTGCGTCGCCGATTCCGGGAAACGAAGAGGCGGTAGGTCGGACGATCGATAACCTTTTCAAGTCTGGAGCGAACGTGATCTACCACTCGATCGCCCAGGTCCACGTCTCCGGTCACGCTTCGCAAGAGGAGCTCAAGATGATGCTCGCCCTCACCAAGCCAAAGCACTTCGTTCCGATGCACGGTGAGATGCGCATGCAGGTAGCGCACGGACGGCTTGCGATGCAGATGGGAGTGAGCCC
>CAINCM010000157.1 GCA_903847005.1 uncultured Chloroflexota bacterium
CACCCTCCTCTGGCGACCTCTGGGCCTCACCTCTGCCGCCCTGATCGCCGCCGTACTGGTCGCGGCGAGCGTGCGCGGAAGCGCCGCACCCGGTTGGGTTAGGCGGAGCGCCGCAGGGCTCGCCGGGTTCGCAGCAGCCGAGGCGATCCTTGCGATTGTCGGAGGGCTGGTCGGCCTCTCGGGAGGGGCACGCGGCGACGCGGAGCTGCTGCGACTGCTGCTCAACGCGGCACTGCTCGTCCTTGGAGGGTTCATCGGTGCACGACGGCGCGATGCGCAGCTCCGCGAGCGACCACTCGACGATCGACTCGGATAGATTATGAGTACCACTCACGTATTGCGTCGACCACTTCGCTACCTCTCCGCGGTCGTCCTTACGGCGCTAGTCGGCGCGCTTCTCAGCGTGCGACTTGTTGCGGTGCAGGCGAACAGCGACGGCGCGGCAACGCGCAACCTCACCACGCTGAGTGACGGTCACCGCATCATCGAGCAGATCATTGCGCCACCACGCGGTCTGATCCTCGATCGACAAGGTCGAGTGCTTGCAGAAAACATTGCGACCTATGCGGTGCAGATCCGCCCTGGAGATCTGCCGCTGACGATCCGACCAGAAGTCGTCGCGCGACTCGGAGAGATCCTCGGCATCGATCCTGTGCGGATCACGATGACACTCGATCGTGCCACGGGATCGATCTGGGAACCCGTGCGCATTGCGAGCGTTGTCGACGAGCGCATCACACGATTCATCGAAGAGGAGGGCGCGGCACTTCCGGGCGTGGAGACGATCTTCGAGGCGCGACGCGCATATCCAACCGGAGAGCTGACGAGCCAAGTCGTCGGCTACGTCGGTCGCATCGATGCGCTGGAGCTGAGCGCGCTCTCTGCGGCCGGATACAACGAACTCGATTACATCGGGCGCGCGGGTGTGGAACAGAGCTATGAAGAGGTGTTGCGCGGAGAGCCCGGCATTCGGCAGATCGAAATCGATGCGCAGGGTCGCGAAGTGCGCGAACTCGGCATCACCAAGCTTCCCGTTGCAGGGAAGAGCGTGGTCTTGACCATCGACGTCGAGGCGCAGCAGCGGGCCCTCGATGCGCTCAGCTGGGGGGTGAAGGCGGCCGGAAACAAGCAGGGCGTGGTGACGAGCATGAACCCGCAGAACGGCCAGATCATCGCAATGGCATCGCTCCCGACCTACGACAACAACCTCTTCTCGGCGGGCATCACCACCGAGCAGTATCAGAAGTACCTCAACAACAAGAACGCTCCGCTGTTGAATCACGCAACCGGTTCGCACTTTCCGCCAGGAAGCACCTACAAGCTGGTCACCTACTCGTGCGCGCTCGACACAGGAGCGGTGAGGGCGGGGGAGACGCTGAAGACACCTGCATACCTGGAGGTCGGCGATCAGAAGTTCTACGAGTGGAATCGATCAGGGTTCGGTCGAAGCATGACCCCCGCGCAGGGCTTCTCATACAGCTCCGCGGTTGTGACATATCAGCTTGCACAGCGACTCAAGATCGACCGGCTCGCCGCGTGCGGCCGCGCATGGGGCTTTGGGCGCCCGACAGGAGTCGATCTGCCGAACGAGATCGGCGGGCTTGTCCCGGATCAGGACTGGGCGCGAGGTGCGATCAGCCGCACCCTATATGACGGCGAGGTGCTGCAATCTGCGCTCGGGCAGGGCTACGACCTTGCCACTCCGCTCCAGGTTTTGAACTCGTTTGCGGCCCTTGCAAACGGAGGGACGCTCTGGAAGCCGCACGTCGTCTTGGAGATACGCGAACCGGACGGCACGCTGGTGGAGGCGAAGGAGCCCGAAGTGGTGTCTCGCGTCGAGATGAGCGCCGGCACCCTGACCGAGATGCGACGGGCCGCGCGACTAGTGGTGACGAACGAGTACATGACCAAGAACCTGGGCCAGCTTCCCGTCAACCTGACAGGGAAGACCGGCACGGCAGAGTACGGCGTGCGTGACAAGCAGGGCCGACTGCCGTACCACCACTGGATCTCGGGCTTTGTCGCGCCAACGGACAACTGGAGCCGCACCGACGCCGACTTCGCCTACGTGGTCTTCATGCACGGTTCGAACACCGTGTCGAACGCCGCCATCGAAGTGCTCAAGCGGTACCTGCAGCTGCAGTACGACTTTGCGCGCGACTACAGGATCCCCGGCGCGATGTCGATCGGAAACTACTATGGCGAGTGAGCGGCGATGAGCCTTGGATCATCGGTCACGAGCGGGCCGTTTGGCGCGGCGAGCTGGATCGGCAGCATCGTCCGTCGCATGGACTGGCTTGCAGCCTCCGGGATGCTCCTCTTGATGCTTTCCGGTGTCGGCATGGCCTGGATCAACGCACGGAGCTTCGACCAAGAGCTGTTGAGCCTTTCGTCGATCTTCCTCCGCTCCATCATCTGGACCGTGCTCGGACTCGCCACGTTCGCAGTCACCACGGCGGTCAACTGGCGTTGGATCCGCACGTTTGCGTGGCCGTTGTATACAGTGAACCTGCTGTTGCTGATTGCAACGTTGATCGTTGGCGTGGATTCGGGCGGAAACTCGCGCGCGATCGCGATCTTTGGGATCGCGATCCAGTCGAGTGAGATCGCAAAGATCCTTACGCTTGTGGCGATCGCCACCGTGCTGACTCGTGACAGCGCGCAGCCGGAAGACGTCGGCGCGACGCTCCGCGCTGCGATCGTCGTGGCAG
>CAINCM010000158.1 GCA_903847005.1 uncultured Chloroflexota bacterium
CCCGGCACCGACACCGCGGATCCATCCGACGTCGACCTCGCACAGGACTTCTGCGGCATTCCGCTCGCCGTGCCGATCATGGCGTCGGCCATGGATGCAGTCGTGTCGCCGACGACCGCCGGCCTGCTTCACAAGCTCGGCAGCCTTGCCTGCATCAACCTGGAAGGACTCTGGTTCCGCTACGACGATCCGCTCCCGCACTTTGCGTCGATCCGCACGGCTGCAAAAGACCAGGTGCAGGAGCTGTTCGCACGACTCTACGCGGAGCCCGTGAAAGAGTCGCTGATCGCGCAGCGTATCGCCGAGATCCATGCCGCAGGCTCCCCGGCGATGATCGCGGCAACGCCCCAGGCGATCGGGAAGTTCGGCGACGCGATCATCAAGGGCGGAGCCGATCTGCTTGTCATCCAGAGTCAGGTCTCATCGGCGCGGCATATCGCAACCGGGTATGCGCCGCTGGAGCTCGCCGACTTTGTGAAGCGCAGCAGCATCCCCGTTGCGGTGGGAAACACCACGAACGCCGAGGCGGCGTATTCGTTGATGGAGCAGGGGGCGGCGGCTCTCTTCGTCGGCGTCGGGCCGGGGAACGCCTGCACCACGCGCGAGGTGCTCGGGATCGGCGTGCCGCAGGTGACGGCGGTGAGCGATGTTGCCGGTGCGCGCGATGCGTTCGCGAAGGCGACTGGCCGTTACGTGCCCGTGGTGGCGGATGGCGGCATCCGCAAGGGCGGAGAGATCGCAAAGGCCCTCGCCGTAGGCGCGGACGCGGTGATGATCGGTTCGCCGCTCGCACGATCGACAGAGGCGCCGGGCAGCGGATTCAACTGGGGGATGGCCGCCTCGTCGCCGACGCTGCCACGAGGCACGCGCATCGAGATGGGGATCGCGGGGAGCATGGAGCAGATCCTTCACGGACCGTCGCGCGTGACCGACGGGAGCGAGAACCTGGTGGGTGCCGTGCGTCAATCGGCGGCGGCGCTCGGTGTCCAGACGCTCGCCGCCTTCCGCGACGTCGAGGTGATCTACGCTCCCGCGGCGGCGACCGAAGGGAAGAGCTGGCAGCGTGGCCGCTGACGCGGGCGCCACGGTCAGCGCAGGTGCGCCACCCGCGCAGACAGGCGGGATCCTTGTCTTGGATTTCGGGAGCCAATTCGCACAACTGATCACGCGTCGCGTGCGCGAGATGAACGTCTATGCGGCGCTCCTGCCATTCGACGCCCCGTTGGCGGATATCCTCGCGCGGAAGCCGGCCGGCATCATCCTGAGCGGCAGCCCGTTTTCCGTCTACGACGACGCGGGTCCGAAGCCCGATGCTGGGCTCTGGAGCGCGGGCATCCCGATCCTCGGCGTCTGCTACGGCGTGCAACTCATGGCGCAACAGCTCGGTGGGCGCGTCGGTCCCTCAGATCGTCGAGAGTATGGTCCCGCCGACATCAGCATCAGCGCAGCGAAGAGTCCGCTCTTTGCCGGCCTCGGCGCGGGTGGCACCGAGCGCGTATGGATGAGCCACGGCGACTCCATCACCCAGG
>CAINCM010000159.1 GCA_903847005.1 uncultured Chloroflexota bacterium
CGTCGACCGCGACCGCATCCCCGAACTTCTTGGTCACGTTGACCAGACGGACGTCGACCTCTGCCACCCTCGGGTTCACCTCCACAGTCCGCACCGCGCGTCGCTCCTCAACCTGAGGATGAGCGAAGCGTATGACCCAGGGGGGGTAGGGTCAAACGGCGTTGCGGGGTACGATGTGAGGGATGAGGGCGGCACCGCGCCGAGCACGATCGGAGCCCGCTCGCCAGGACGAGGAGGGACGATGCGCGACGTCAGCGAGGCCCAGGTGATGGCGGCGCTCAGCGCCGTCCAGGAGCCGGAGCTCGGCAAGGACATCGTCACCCTGGAGATGGTGAAGGACCTCGTGCTGGACGGCACCAGCGCCAGCCTGATGATCGAGCTCACCACCCCCGCCTGCCCCTTGAAGGATGTCATCGAGCGTGACATCCGCGGTGCGCTCGACGGGATCGGCGTGCAGCTCACCGAACTGCGGTGGGGTGCCAAGGTGCGCCGCGCCGCGGCCCCGAGCCAAGAGAAGCTGCTGCCGAACATCCGCAACGTCGTTGCCGTTGCCTCCGGGAAGGGCGGTGTCGGCAAGAGCACCGTCTCCGTCAACCTTGCGGTGGCGCTTGCCCAGAGCGGCGCGCGCGTCGGACTGCTCGATGCCGACATCACGGGGCCGAACCTCCCGCAGATGCTCGGCGCGACGGGGACGCCCAAGTCGAGCTCGGGTGGAAAGATCGAACCGATCGAGCGGCACGGCGTGAAGCTCATCTCCATACAGTTCTTCGTCCCTGAGGGGCAGCCGATCGTATGGCGCGGTCCACTCATCGGCGGTGCGATCCAGCAGTTCCTGCGCGACGTCGAGTGGGGAGAGCTCGACTATCTCCTGGTGGATCTGCCACCCGGAACATCCGATGCGCAGCTCACCCTTGCGCAGGCGGTGCCGCTCGCTGGAGCGGTGCTCGTCACGACGCCGCAGGATGTTGCACTCTCAGATGTGACGAAAGCGCTTGCCATGTTTCGCCGCATGAACGTGCCGATCCTCGGCATCGTGGAGAACATGTCGTCATTCGCCTGCCCGCACTGCGGCGAGTTGACGGAGATCTTCGGACGCGGCGGCGCCGAGCGGCTCGCGAAAGACGAACGACTCGAGATGCTCGGGCGCGTCCCGCTCGAGATGGCGGTTCGTCAGGGTGGAGACGCCGGCATCCCGGTGGTTGCCCAACGCGAGGTTGGTCCGGCCGGTGCGGCGCTCACGCTCGTGGCTGGCGCCGTTGCCGCGCGGCTTTCGGTTCGTGCAGCCAGCGAGAGCGGCACCACGCTGACGGTCGCCTGATGGCAGAGCGCGAGGAGAGCGAGCGGAGCCTCAGCGAATCGATCGATCGGCTCGTTGCCGCGGTTCGCGCGCTCTTCGCGGGCCACTGGGCGCTGCTTCGCGCAGAGCTCGGCGCGATCGCGCGCGATCTGTTGATCACGCTGATCGGTGTCGCTGCGATCGTGTCGCTGGTGGTGACCGCACTGCTCGGACTCCTCATTGCGCTCTTCCTGGTGATCGGCGAGGGACTCTTCGGCTCCCAGCTCTGGGGCGCGGCGCATATGACGCTGATCTTGCTCTCGCTTGCCGCAGCGATCGCGTCGACGATCTTGAGGATCGCCGCAGGTCGCCGCGCACGTGCGCTGGCGATCGCCGTTCTCGTTGGAGGCGCTTCACTCCTGCTGGCGATCTTGGTCTTCAAGTGGGCGGCTGGCCCCGCTGCGGGAGCTGCGATCACGCTCGGGTTGGCTGTCCTGTTGGCCGATCTGCTCGCCGGACTCGCCACGTTCAGCGCCCAGCGCTTTGCGGATCGCTTCCTGCCGCTGGCAAGCGAGGCGGAACTCCGCGCCACGGCGGGCGCGCTCGAGGATCTGCGCGACGAGGCCTTGAGCGGAGTGGCGACTGAGATCGGCGAGGCGATCGGCAGCGCAGACGCGGCGATCGGAACGCTGCGCCGTGCGATCAGCCGCGCGGCCGAGACACTCAACCGCGCCGCAGAACGCATTCGACCGGATCGAGAGGGTGACGCGTGAGCGACGAGCGGCTGACGGAGCGGGTTGCAGCCCTCCTCGCGACACGTCCGCGCGTCGCGCGCGAAGTGGAGCAGGTGCAGCGCGCGCGGGAGGGTTCGATGGATGGCGCACGTGCGATCGCCCGGAGACTCCGACCGAGTGGCGGACTAGGCAAGGAGTTGCGCGAACACCCCCTCAGGGTCCTCGGCATCGCAGCGGCGCTCGGGCTGATCGGGTTGCGTTGGCTGACGCGGAGTCGCACGTCGCGATCGAACGGCGGTGACTCACGCGCGGCGGCAGAGGGGACGGGCGTCGTGAGCGCATTCGCCGCGGGCCTCGCCGCGGCTGCGGCCGAGAAGGGGGGGCGTGCCGTGATCGATGCGCTCCTCGACTCACGACCATCGGATGCGCGTTCCGCCGGTTCGCGCGGCGCGACGCTCTCGGTGGACGAAACGGACGAGGCAGCCCATGATGACCGGGGGCGAGTGGCGAAACGGTAGACGCGCCAGCCTTAGGAGCTGGTGTCGGCAACGACGTGTGAGTTCGAGTCTCACCTCGCCCACCAACGGCGTGCAGCTTCTCCGCTATCGTTGGACGCATGAAGGTCACCTCCACGCCTGGTCCCAAGAGCAGCCTGCTCCTCGAGATCGTGATGCCTGTCGACGAGGTGGCTGCCGCGATCGGCAACGCCGTGCGCCAGGTTGCGTCACGCAGCCGCATCCCCGGCTTCCGCCCCGGAAAGGCACCACGCCAAGTGGTGGAACGCTTCGCCGGACTCCCTGCGATCATGGAAGAGGCCACGGAGATCCTGGTCGAGCGCGGGTACCGAGCCGCGATCATGGAGTCGGAGACGCTCCCGTTGACGAGCCCCAAGATCGAGGCGCAACCGGCGGTCGAGGGAGTCGAGTACCGCTTCTCCGCAACGATCTCCGTTCCACCCGAAGTGAAACTTGGCGACTATCGGGGATTCAGCTTCGCGCCAACCTTCGAAGAGCCCGATGCGAAGAAGGTCGATGCGGTCGTCGACGACCTTCGCGACAGCTATGCGGTCTTGACTCCCGTGACCGATCGCGGAGCCGCGATGGGCGATTACGCGATGATCTCCTTTACCGGCTATCGAGATGGAGACAACTCCCCGATCGACGGCGCGTCGTCTGAGAAGATGCCGATCGTGCTCGGCTCAGAGCGCTTGATCCCCGGGTTCGAAGCGCAGCTTGTCGGCGCGAAGATCGGAGATGCCACCACGGTGTCGGTGACGTTTCCCGACGACTACCAGGAGGAGTCGCTGCGCAGCGTGCCAGCACGATTCGACGTCGTGATCCAAGAGCTTCGCGCACGCATCCCGCCGCCGCTCGACGACGCATTCGCGAAGCAGGTCGCACACGTGGAGGACGTCGCGGGTCTCCGTGCGGAGATCCTGACGCGGCTCAAGGCGAGTGCTGCGGATCGCGGCCGTCATGAGTTTGCCGACAAGATCGTGGAGTACGCCATGGAGAACGCCTCTGTCGACATTCCGGACCCGTTGATCGAAGAGGAGATCGACGGACTTGTGGACGAGCTGGCGCGTTCGATTGCACGGCAGGGACTCTCCTTCGAGCAGTATCTCGGAGCGGCGGGGAAGAGCGCCGAAGAGATCCGCGCAGAGCTTCGCGATCGAGGCGAGCGCCGTGCGCGAACGCTGCTCGTGCTCTCCGCGGTTGCCGGCGCGGAAGGGATCCAGGTCCCGGAGGAGCTGATCGACGAAGAGGTGCGCCGAGCGCAGCCGCAGGTCCAGGGGCAGCGGAAGCTCGAGGCATACCTTGCCTCTGAGCGCGGCCGCCGCGCCATCCGCGCATCGCTGCGCCGCTCGCTCGTCGTGGAGAAGATCGTCGAGGACTGGTTCGATGCCAACCCGAGCGCGTGGCCGACCTGGGCACCCGAGCGCCCACCGCGTCCCGTGTCGAGCGCCGATGCGAACGCCGCGGGGATCGCCACGAGCGGGAGCGCGGCCAAGGGGAAGCGTTCGCCCGCAAAGCGCTCCGCGAAGTAAACTCACCCTCCACACGGCAGGCTCCGAGGCGGGCTGCGAGAGGGTCGAATCGAGAGGAGGGGTCAATGCTCGTACCGATGGTGATCGAGTCGTCCAGCAAGGGCGAACGCGCCTACGACATCTGGTCGCGCCTCCTCAAGGAGCGCATCATCTTCCTCGGCGCGGGTGTCGAAGACGACATTGCAAACCTGGTGATCGCGCAACTCCTCTTCCTCGACGCCGAGGACCCCGAGAAGGAGATCTTCCTCTACATCAACAGCCCCGGAGGCGTGATCACCTCGGGCCTGGCCATCTACGACACGATGCAGTACGTGCGCGCACCGGTGAGCACCATCTGCACCGGCATCGCCATGTCGATGGGGGCCGTCCTGCTCGCCGCTGGGGCGCCGGGTCGGCGCTTCGCGCTGCCACACAGTCGCATCATGATCCACCAAGGCTCAGGCGGATTCCGTGGCAACACGCCGGACGTCTTCATCCAAGTGAAGGAGATGGAGAAGCTGGTGAAGGCCACCCAGGAGATCCTTGCCGCGCACACCGGCCAGCCGATCGACAAGGTGGTGAAGGACACGGATCGCGATCTCTTCCTCTCCCCCGAGGAGGCGAAGGAGTACGGCATCATCGACGAGGTGTACAAGCTCCCTGCAATCGTTCCGCCGAAGAGGTCGTAGGCGGGCGCGATGGGCGACACCGGCGACGGGACGAACCGGGACTCGGGGAGCGGCCAAGGGACGCGCGGCGGTGGGCGTCGCGCAAAGGGCGGCGGTCCTGGAAGCGGTTCGTATCGGTGCTCCTTCTGCCGCAAGACGCAGGAGCAGGTCCGCAAGCTGATCGCAGGGCAAGGCGTCTTCATCTGCGACGAGTGCATTGCGCTGTGTGCCGAGATCGCCGTCGACCCTTCGCCAAGTGCACCGGCGCGGAGCAACCCGTGGGGTGACACAACACCGACTCCACGCGAGATCCATGCCGCACTCAACGAACACGTGATCAGCCAGGAACGCGCGAAGCGATCGCTCGCCGTTGCGGTGCACAACCACTATCAGCGCATCGCCGCGCCATCGTCGCCAGATGGGGTAGAGATTGCGAAGTCGAACATCCTCCTTGTCGGCCCAACGGGATCCGGGAAGACCCTTCTCGCCCAGACGCTCGCGCGCTTCCTCGACGTGCCCTTCTGCATCGCCGACGCGACCAGCCTCACCGAGGCGGGGTACGTGGGCGAGGACGTAGAGAACATCCTGCTGCGACTCATCCAAGCGGCGGATGGCGACATCGAGCGGGCGCAGCGCGGCATCATCTACATCGACGAGATCGACAAGATCACGCGCAAGGCGGAGAATCCGTCCATCACGCGCGATGTCTCCGGAGAAGGGGTGCAGCAGGCGCTGTTGAAGATCATCGAGGGAACCGTGGCGAATGTGCCACCGCAAGGCGGCCGGAAGCACCCACACCAGGAGTACCTCCAGATCGACACCACGAACATCCTCTTCATCTGTGGCGGCGCGTTCGAAGGGCTGGACAAGATCGTTGCCGACCGTGTC
>CAINCM010000160.1 GCA_903847005.1 uncultured Chloroflexota bacterium
AGTCCCCCGAGCACGCGATAGAGAGCGGCCGCCACAACCGCGAGTGCGAGATTGCTCAGCGGCCCGGCGAGGGCGACCAGCGCCCAGCCGAGACTCCCCCCTCGCAGGCTTTGTGCCATCACCGGAGTCGGCTTGGCCCAACCAATCATTCCGCCGCCAAAGAGGGCGGACAGGAGCAGAAGGCCCGCACCGAGCGGATCGATATGGCGCCGCGGGTCAAGCGAGACTCGACCGAGCGCTCGCGCATGTCCGTCGCCCAGCTGCCACGCGGCCGTCGCGTGCGCCGCCTCATGCACAGGGAAACTGATGATGAGAAGCAGCAGCGCCGCAACCAGCGGGGCGAACGATGCAGCATCCATCGCCGAATGGTAGCCGCTTACGCTCGCGGGTGCGCTCGCTTGTACGCGTCACGCACATGACTTCCCAGGAGGTGCGTGTAAAGCTGCGTCGTAGAGATATCAGCATGGCCGAGCAGCTCTTGGACCACGCGAAGGTCGGCCCCACCATCGAGGAGATGCGTCGCAAACGAGTGACGAAGGGTGTGCGGATGGATCTCGCTCCCAAGTCCCGCGCGGTTCGCGGCGGCACGAATCGTGCTCCACGCCGACTCGCGTCGCATGCGTGCGCCACCCTGAGAGAGGAAGAGCGCCTGGGGTGCCGCCTCAGCACGGGTTCGCCGGGCGCGTGAAGATGCATGGACCGCACGGCCGTCGTCGCAATACCTCCTGATGGCATCCACCGCCGGCTCGCCGATCGGCACGACCCGTTCGCGTCGCCCCTTGCCAAAGAGCCGAACGCTTCCATGCTCCAAATCGACCGTATCAGTATCCAGCGCGACGATCTCGCTCACTCGTCCGCCCGATCCATACAGGGCCTCGCCGAGCGCGTGTGCCCGCTGTGCATCTGCGCGCGCAAGGTCGTCAGCGCCCTGTGGCGTTGCCAGTTCCCGAAGCAGCCGCTCTACATCACCAAGGCGCAGCACAGCAGGGAGGCTGCGGCGAGTCCGAGGCAGATCGATCTCTGCGCTGATGGAACGCCTCAACGCTCCTTCGCCTTCAGCAAACCTGTAGAGCACCCGAAGCGCTGCGGCTCGACGACGAGTCGTAGAGACCGCAACGTTGGGATTGGCAAGCCAGGCCTGTGCGGCCTTTGCATCGCTTCGCCAGGCGTCGCCAGGACCGAGCGACGCGGCAAACGCCCGATAGTCTCCTCGATATGCATCCAGCGTGCGTGGTGAGAGGTTGCGCTCAACGCTCAAGTAGACGAGACACGATTCGATGATGCGATCGAGTGGACTCGCGTCGAGGCCCCGACTCATGACGCGCGCTGATCCGCCTTTGCCAAGAGCTCTCGAGCCGCCGCCTCCGCGCCGCTCCCCGCCCCATCGCCGGCGAGCATGGAGGCGAGTTCGCGCATGCGCTCATCTCCGGTGAGGCGTCGCACTTCGGTGATGGTGCGCCCACCCTCCTCGCGCTTCCGCACCTGCAGGTGGACATCCGCCTGAGCCGCAACCTGCGGGAGGTGGGTGACGCAGAGAACCTGATGCTGCGCTGCAATTCGCTTGAGGCTTTTCCCGAGCGTCTCTCCTGCACGACCACCGAGACCGGCATCGATCTCGTCGAAGACGAGCGTCCGACCCTCGCTTGCGTCGCTGAGCGCCTCCTCGAGCGCGAGCGAGACGCGGCTCAGCTCGCCGCCGGAGGCGATCTTGGCGATCGGGGCGGCGGGCTCTCCGGTGTTCGGCGCGAACAGGTACTCCACTTCGTCGCCGCCGCTGCGGTCAACCAGACAGGCCTCACCCAGCACGATCGGATCTTCACCGCTTCCAACGCGGGGCGTGATCGTGATCTCAAAGGTTGGCGGCAGGGCGAGCGCCTCGAGCGCACGATTCACCGCTGTTCGGAGGCGGGCCGCACCGTCGGTTCGCGCCGTTCGCAAACGCGCCGCGTCTTCGCCGATCTTCTTCGCCAGGGCGCGTCGTTCAACGACGATCTGCGCCTGCCTCGCAGCGGCACCCTCCAGTCGTGACACTTCGCGCTCGGCACTCTCCAGGGCCTCGGCAAGTCCCGCTTCGTCGGTACGGAACCTGCGCTCGAGCGAAAGGATCAGCCCTAGTCGCTCTTCGAGTTCGGCAACGGGTCGACTCGGTGCGTCGCCCGCCTCCCCGCGTGCCGCGTCACGAGCAAGATCGTCGACCTCCACCGCAAGCGCCCCGATGCGCTCCGCCAGAGCGGCACTACCAGGATCGAGCTTGAGCAACTCTCGCGCGCTCCGATCGAGGAGCCGGGAACGAGCCCGGAGGCTTTCGTCATCGCCGTCCAGCAGGGCGAGGATCTCCGCGCGGAGCGATTCGATCCGATCGCTGTTTGTTGCTCGACGCAGCTCATCGCGAAGTCGCTCCCCTTCGCCAGGCTCGACGGCGGCGGCACGGAGGTCATCTCGTTCAGCGCGCGCGATCGTGAGCAGCGCCTCGCGCCTTGCGTCGCTGCCTCCGAGCTCTTCGAACTCTCGCTGGAGTTGCTCGCGCTCGCCGACGAGCGCAGCGATCGCCTCTCGCAGCTCGAGGGTCTCCGACCATCGATCGAGAAGATCACGCTGACGACCGCGATCTCCGAGTCGCTGCTGGTCGTGCTGACCATGGATCTCGATGCGCGGCGCAACGTCGCTGCTCAACGTGGCGATGGTGACGAGCTCGTCGTTGATCCGAGCAACTGACCGACCTTCGGCGTGCACCTCTCGGACGATGATCTGCTCCTCGCCGTCGGCGCTCAGAAGAAGGTCGACGCGGAGCTTTGCCTGACCTGATCTGATGGCATCGGTATCGGCGCGCGCACCACGAGCAAGCGCCAGCGCATCGACGATCAGACTCTTCCCTGCCCCGGTTTCACCAGTCAACACGGTGAGCCCTGCGCCAAGCTCGACCCGCACCGTGTCGATGATGGCGAGC
>CAINCM010000161.1 GCA_903847005.1 uncultured Chloroflexota bacterium
GACCTCCTGCGCCTTCGGTTCGCTCACGCCCGTTCGGCGATCGCCGCTAGCGGTAGGGTAGCCGACCCGCACGCCGTGCCGAGCCCACGCGTACGATGCAGGGATGGACGACGCAGGACGACTGCTCCTGATGGCAGTGCATGCCCACCCAGACGACGAGACGATCAGCATGGGCGGCACCTTGGCGCACTACGCTGCCGCGAACTCCTCCGCGCGCGGCGAGGCGACCGACGTGATCGTGGTGACGGGAACGCGAGGCGAGCTCGGCGAGATCGTCATCCCAGAGCGCGACACACCAGATGAGCACGAACGACTGGGAGAGACACGCATGGGGGAGATCGCCGCGGCGATGCGGGCGCTTGGCGTGACTCGCTGGGAGAATCTCGGCTACCGCGATTCAGGAATGGAGGGGAGCGAAGGGAACGCCGACCCGCGCTCGTTCCACCAACACGTCACCACCGATCTCGACGCAGCAACCGAGCCGCTCGTCCGCCTCATTCGCAGCACGCGCCCCGACGTGATCGCCACCTATGACGATTTCGGTGGCTACGGGCACCCAGATCACATCGCCGCCGCGAAGGTTGCGCGCCGCGCATGGGAGGTGGCAGGAGATGCGTCGTGGCGGCCGGCGGCCGGACCAACCTGGTCACCGAAGAAACTCTACGAGGTCCGCATTCCGGACTCGCAACGAGATGCGGTCCTGGCCCTGCTCGAGTCGCGAGGGATCGAGTCCTGGTGGAGCGAACCGAAGGATGCGACGCCAGAAGATCTGGAGAAGTGGCGCGCATGGCGCGCGGCGATGGCCTGTCCAGATGAGATCATCACCACTCGCATCGGCATCCGGGATCAGCTCGCTGCAAAGCGTCGCGCGATCCAGGCACACGCGACCCAGATCAAACCCGACGGGCCACTGCTGATGTTGAGCGATGAAGATCAGATCGCACTCGGCGCGCGAGAACAGTATCGGCTGATCGCGCACCGATTGAAGGCTGAGCCGACCCTGCCAGAAGTGGACCTGTTCGCCGGACTGCGCTGACCGCATCGGCGAACGGACTGGCTACGCGGCGCGCGTTCTCCGAGCCGTGGTGATGAGAAGCACCGCCATGAAGAGCGCCGTCTCGACCATCACGATCGCTGCGCCAGAGGCGAGGTCGAGGGCGTAGCTGAGGTAGAGACCGGCAACCGCTGCGCTCACGCCGATCCCTGCCGCGATCGCAATCATCTGGCCGAACCGCTTGACGAGCATCTGCGCGGTGGCCGCCGGCGTCGTGATCATCGCGACGACGAGGACGATGCCGACCGCCTGGAGACTGATGACGATCGTCACCGCAATCAAGATGAGCAGGAGGTCGTCCAGTCGCCGAACCGGAAGCCCTGCGGCACCTGCACCGAGTGGGTCGAAGGTGGCGAAGAGAAGCTCCTTCCAGAGTGCGCGCACCACGAGCAAGAGTGCAACGACGAGCAGGCTCAGCGTGATCATGTCCGACACGCTGATGCCGAGCACATCGCCGAACAGGAATGAGAAGAGATCGCCGACGTAGTTCGGAATGGACGAGAAGAGGGCGACACCCAGCGCGAACATCCCGGCGAAGAGCACGCCGATGATGGAGTCCGAACGCAGGCCGGAGCGGCGCGTGACCGCGCCGATTCCGAGGGCTGTGCCGATGGCAGCGACGGCGCCGCCCAAGATGATGGGGAGACCGAGCATGTAGGCGATGACGATGCCGGGGAATGCGGCGTGGCTCACCGCGTCACCGATGAAGCTCATCCCCTTCAGGACCACGAACGAGCCGACCACCGCACACGCAACGCCAACAAGGGCGCTCGCAACCAGCGCGCGCACGAAGAAGTCGTACGCGAGCGGCTCGAGGAGGAGATCGATCGGATTCACGCGTGGCCTTCGTGAGCGCCGTGGGAGTGATGCGGGTCGTCGAGGAGCACCACGCCGCCATCCGCGAGCGGAACCAGGTGGCCGCCATACGTCTTCTCGAGCACGTCGCGATCGAGGACGAGCTGCGCTGGCCCGTGGGCAACGACGCGCCCTGCCAGCGCGACAACGTCGTGGAAGCGCTGTGCCGCACAGGCGAGGTCGTGGGTCGTCGCGATCACGGTCTTCCCTCGCGCCGCCTCGGCATCCAGGATGTTCATGATCTTCTCCTGCGTGACCGGATCGACCCCGGTCACCGGCTCATCCAAGAGGTAGATCTCGGCATCCGCGGCGATCGCGCGCGCAATGAAGACCCGTCGTCGCTGGCCGCCGGAGAGTTCGCCGATCTGACGATCGGCGAGGTCGGCCATGCCCACGCGCTCGAGCGCCTCGGCCACGGCGGCACGATCCGCCGCACCGGCACGACCGAACGGGCCGATGCGCGGGGTGCGACCCATCGCGACCACCTCGTCGACGGCGATCGGAAAACTCCAGTCAACCTGCTCCGCCTGGGGGACGTAGGCGACACGGGCCGCATGCACGCCAACCGCCGCGCCAAGAACCTCGATCGTGCCCGACCACGGTTGCATCAGCCCGGCAACGCACTTCAGGAGCGTGGATTTTCCGCCGCCGTTCGGTCCGAAGATCGCCGTGAGCGAACCGCGCGCCAGGTCGAGGTTGACGTCGCTGATCGCGGCACGCTCACCGTAACCCGCCGTCACGCTGGAGATAGCGACCGCACGCCCCTCAGGATGCGAGAAGGGCGTGCGGCCTTTGATACCTGATGGTGCGACGCGTTCGCTCATTGCACCATCATCGCACTACTTGAACGAGGCAAGAATGGCATCCGCATTCTTCTGCATTGCCCCAACATAGGTGTCGGCAGGCGCTGCACCGAGCGCGTCCGAGTAGAGGTCTTCAAGCACGACCGCTCCAGTCTCGGCAGCGATCTGATCCAAGACCTTTGAAGGGAACTGCACCTCGCTGAAGATGGAGGTCACTCCAGCGGCGCGGATCGCCTCAATGAGTGCTGCGATCTCCTGGACCGACGGGTCTTGCCCTGGCGCCTCAACCGCAACGCCCACAATGGTGATTCCGTACGCACGGGCGTAGTAGCCGAATGCGTCGTGGAACGTCACGATCTTGCGCTTCTCCGCAGGGATCGCAGCATACTTCGCTGCAACATCGTTCTGAAGTGTGGTGACCTGATCAAGGCCCTCACCCAACGCTAGCGCAATGCGATCTGCCAAATCGGTACGGTCGTCTGATACGCGCTTGGCGATGCGCTCCATGTACAGCTGCGCGCCAGTCGGGTCAAGCCAGATGTGAGGGTCTGTTCCACCATGGCCATGCTCGTCCGTTTCGCCCTCTTCAGCACCCGACTCGTGCTCTTCCTCAGTGCTCTCGATGTACTCAAAACCGGTTAGGCCTTCACCAAGTTCGAGAACGTCGGCTTCGGTCTTGCCCGCGCCCTCAAGCAGCGTGAGCACCCACTCATCAAGCCCAAGCCCGTTCATCACAATCAGGTCGGCGTCGGCCAACTTCTCGGCGTCAACAGGGGATGGCTCAAACGTGTGAACGTCAAGCCCTGCGGGAACAATGGTGTCGATCGTCACGGTGTCGCCGAGCGCAAGCTTGGCGATGTCTGCGAAGACGCTCGTCGTGGCGAGCACGACATAGCCGGGTCCGCTTGATGGCGATGCTGAGGCGGAACTGCCACCGCAGGCGCTGACAGTCAGCGCGATCGCTGCTACAAGCGCCGCTGAGCGACGCTGTGCGATTGATCCGATACTTAGTCTCATTAGAGTTCTCTCCTTAACGATTGGCTGGATGTTCCAGCTCGTTTAAAAACAGCCCTAC
>CAINCM010000162.1 GCA_903847005.1 uncultured Chloroflexota bacterium
CGCCGAGGTAACGGTCACCGTCGAGCCTAAGAGCTAAGCGCGCCGCGGAGCGCAGGGCGAGGAGAGTCGGTGCCCGCCAACGCACCCACGGCGCGCAGCATCCTTCATGTCGACCTCGACGCCTTCTTTGCATCGGTAGAGATCCACGACAATCCGGCGCTCGCCGGCAAGCCCGTTGCGGTCGGGTACGGCGACGGCCAGCGCGGTGTGATCTGCGCCGCAAGCTACGAGGCGCGAGCGTTCGGAGTGCGCGCGGCGATCTCCACCCGACTCGCGCGTGCGCGCTGCCCGCAGCTCATCCTCGTCGAGCCGCGCCATGATCGCTACAGCGAAGTCTCTCACCAGGTGATGCAGCTCTTGGATGCGTGGAGCCCGATCATCGAACAGGTATCGATCGACGAGGCCTACCTCGACCTTGCCGGAACTACCCAACTCCACGGCAGCGCGGACCGTGTTGCCAGCGAGCTGAAACGCACGATCAAGGGTGAGACTGGCCTCACCATCAGCGTCGGAGGCGGCGCAAGCAAACTTGTTGCAAAGATCGCTTCGGGTGCCTCCAAGCCCGACGGGCTGTTGATCATCCCGCCGCGCGACGAGGCTGCGTGGCTCTCGACGCGGCCCGTGAGCGAGATCCCGGGCATTGGGCCTGTGGCGCAGTCGACGCTGCGCGAACTTGGGATCACCCTCTGCGGACAGCTTGCAGCCGCGCCCGACGATCACCTGGTGCGCCGCTTCGGTCCGCACGGCCCGGATCTCAAGCTCCTGGCACGAGGAGAGGACAACAGCCCGGTGGACACAGGCGACGCCCGAAAGTCCCTTGGGCGCGAGACGACACTCGATGAAGACATCGCCGACCCTCACGTCCTGGAGACGCTGCTTCTCGACCTTGTGGAATCTGTTGCCTATTCTCTTCGCCAAGAGCGCCTGCTTGCGCGCACCGTGACACTCAAACTGAAGGACACCGAGTTTCAGTCGATCACGCGACAGGTGAAGCTCCCGCAACCGAGCAACCTGAGTGGGCCGATCTTCGAGGCGGCTCGTGCGCTGCTCGCAAAGGCGGCACAGGGTGAGCCGTATCGACTCATCGGTGCCGCTGCCTCAGACTTCACAAGCGACGAACAGCTCGGACTCTTTGACAAAGGGCACACCGAACGCGAGCGGGCCGTCACCGCCGCCGCTGACGAATTGCGCGCAAGATTCGGCGACAGCGTGATCAGGCGCGCGAGGTTGCTGTCTCCAGAAGAGGAGTCCTAAGCGCGCGCTGAGGTGGAGACCTCTCGCTCGAGCTGTTCATGGTGGCGGAGCGAAGCATGAGGGTCGCGTCCGTCGTGTGCACACGGATTCACATGGATCTCCACGCTGCTGATTCGCGGGATCTCGTGGGTCAGTTCGTGGCGGACGAGCTCGGCAATCTCGTGTCCTCGCTCTACGGTCACCTGCTTGTCCACGGTGATCGCGAACGAGGTTTCGATCGTGTGCCCGACCCATCGCAGTCGTAGGTGTTCGACCGCCTGGACGCCCGGCGTCGCTCGAGCGATTCGTTCGACCTGATCCGTCAGCGATGGGTCCACCGCGTCCATCAGCCGGCCGAGCATCTGCTTCGAGGCGGATCGCAACACGAACAGGATTGCGACCGAGATCAGCAGCCCCACGAGCGGGTCGGCGATCGGAAATCCGAGGCCAACGCCGATCGCTCCGAAGACCACGGCGAGGGACGTCAAGCCGTCTGTTCGTGCGTGATACCCGTCTGCGACGAGTGCAGGGGAGCCGATCGATCGACCGACACGGATTCGATAGAGCGCAACGAGCTCGTTGCCAGCGAACCCGATGATTCCTGCTGCAACCACGATCGGGATGTTGCTCACCTGTACCGGGTTGATCAAACGGTTAATGGATTCGTACGCCGCGAGCACCGCTGACAGGAAGATCATCAGAAGCACGAAGAGCCCAGCGAGATCCTCTGCCCTTCGGTATCCGTAGGTGTAGCTCCGGTTCGCCACGCGCCTACCCAAGATGAAGGCGATCCAAAGCGGAATGGACGTCATCGCATCGCTGAAATTGTGGATCGTATCTGCAAGCAGTGCGACCGAGCTTGTGATTGCGACGATGACAAGCTGAAGGACCGCCGTTGTGCCCAAGATGACCAGTGAGATCTTTACGGCGCGGATCCCGCGCGCGTTTCGCGTCAGCGCGTCGTCAATTGAGTCTGCATGGTCATGGCTGTGTCCAAAGAAGGTTGAGAGCGCGCCGCGCCAGCCACGGTGATGGTCGTGATGCCCCCCGCCGTGATGAGGCTCATCATGAGGATGATCGTGCTCGTGATGCGAATGATGTCCTGTCATGGAAAAAGCCTAGCCCTAAGAAACCCGTGTTGGTTATTGCACCAAGTTGCAGCTGCCAGTGTCGCTCCGCGTCGGGCGACGAACGTGACAAGAGGGGAGAGCGCCGTTGGGCCGATCGCAACGGCCGGCACTTTGCCGCTCTCGTCAAGCACGGTACCGATGGCGGCCTCTGCCTTTCTGTTGAGGTTCTTCGATGCAATCCAGCCGAGTAACGCACGTTCGGCATCAACATCCACCACTTAGCTTCTTCCGTTTGCGATGTTCACGATCGCCACGTTCGATGACTGCGAACCACAGAGGCCACCGAGAAGTGCGCCAGCAGAATGGAGGCTCAGTCGTAAGCGCTCCCGCACGGAAGCGGCATCGATCCGACCACCTAACGCGGGACCCCAAAAGAGCGGTCGCAGCCACTCCCTCGCGGGGTGTGCCCCCGAGCCGTGCCAGCTACTTGACAGAATTCCGAACAGCCGTTCTAATGAGGGCATGACCAAGCACGACCAGGACAGGAAGATGCGGATCCTTCAGGCGATTGCCGAGGGGAGCCGCCGTTCGGGGACGCCGCCCACGGTGCGCGAGATCGCGGACCTTGTGGGGCTCGCCGCGCCCTCGGCCGTCCACCACCACCTCGAGACGCTGGAGCGTGAGGGGCTGATCAAGCGCGACTCGGGCCTCTCCAGGTCGGTTCGACTGACAGCGCGTGGGCGTTCCATCCTCGAGATCGATGACGCGGTCGAGACCGCGAACCTCCCCCTGGCGGCGCGTGAGCTCATCGTGGTGGGGCAGATCGCCGCCGGCGGGCCGATCGAGGCGTATGAAGAGCGGTCAGAGTCTGTTGCGGTCCCGGAATTCATGTCCACCCCAGACTCCTACCTGCTCAAGATCAGGGGAG
>CAINCM010000163.1 GCA_903847005.1 uncultured Chloroflexota bacterium
GGCGCACTGGCAGAACGCGGCCTCAAGGTGCTTGCCATCGACATGGATGCCCAGGCGAACCTGACCGCCGGACTCGGCTTCAATCTTGCGGATGTCGCTCGTTCGACCGCCGACGTCCTCGTCTCCCAAGAGCGCTCACTCGCTCCCATCATTCTTCACAGCGACTTTCCCGGAATCGACGTGGCCCCGGCCACCCTCGACCTCGCGTCGGCGGAGGTTGATCTCTTCAACGCCATGGGGCGGGAGTACGCCCTGCGCGAGGCCCTCGAAGACGGCACGCGCGGCGCCTACGACTACATCCTGATCGACTGCCCGCCGACCCTCGGCCTCCTCACCATCAACAGCCTTGTCGCTGCAGACGCGGTGATCGTCCCGGTCCAGGCTCAGTACTACGCGCTCAAGGGGCTGAAAAACCTGCTGAATGTGGTGAAGACGATCCACTCCAAGCTCAATAAGGACCTGGCCATCCTCGGCCTCCTGCCGACGTTCGTGGATCAGCGCACGGTCCTCGGCAAGGAGATGCTGGCAGAGATGCAAGGGTACGCCGACGCGCCCGTCTTCAAGACCATCATCGGGTCGACGGTGCGCCTCGGCGAAGCCCCGCTCACCGGCAAGCCGATCACGGTCTACGCTCCAGTCTCAGACGCGGCAGACATGTATCGCGAACTAGCAGCGGAGGTGATCGCCCGTGGCCAAGCCTGATTTCCGTGCGGCGGCGAGCCAGCGTCTCGCGCAAGAGGAGAAGCTGAGCGAATCAGTTCTCTCGCTCCTCAAGCCAGAGGGAGAACAGCATGAGCGCGCCGTTCGACAGATCGCCGTCGATCGCATCACGCCGAATCCGAAGCAGCCGCGCATCGCCGCCGACCCAGAGGCCCTGAGCGACCTCACCGCGAGCATCCGCGAACACGGCGTCTTGCAGCCGATCCTTGTCCGTCCCCTCGACCGCGGCCACTACGAGATCGTCGCCGGCGAACGACGCTGGCGGGCCGTGACCGCCCTCGCCCTCGCCATGATCCCCGCGATCATCGAAGAGATGAGCGACGAGCAGGCGATCGAGATCGCAGTGATCGAGAACCTCCAGCGAGAGAATCTATCTCCACTCGATGAGGCGGCCATCTTTGCGCGCATGACCACCGAACTCGGATACAGCATCCGCAAGCTCGCCGACAAGCTCGGCAAGGACAAGGGCTACATCGAGAATCGCCTCCGCCTGGTTGCAGCGCCAGCCGATGTCAGGGCCCTCGTGGCCGAGCGTTCGGACACCATCAGCCACGCCTACGAGTTGATGAAGATCGACGACCCGACCCGTCGCGCCGAACTTGCAGCCCAGATCGCGCGCGGCGAACTCTCACTCGCACGACTCAAGAGCGTGGTGCGCGGAGAGGGCGAGCGTCCAAGCCTCGGCGCACCAGCGCCGGCCGCGGAGCCTCTGGTGCCGCCCGCCACGACGATCCCGACGGCACCGGCTCTCTCTGCCGCACCTTCGGCCCCCGCTGCGCCCGTGACCTACGCGCCGCCGCTCGTGCCGGCCCCATCGCTCGAGCCGAGCGCGCCGACCGTCGCCAGCGGAGCGAGCGCGTCACTTCCTGCCACCAGCGACGCGGGCCTCATGAACGCGAGGGAGGCGCTTGGGAACGCGATCGACGAGCTCGCGAACATCTTGCATGTGATCGACCGAGCTGATGGCTCCGTGAAGCTGAACCAGCTCGACCGCTCCAACATGGCGAAGTGGCTGCAGATCGCGCGAAACAAGTTGGACAACCTGGCCGCGATCCTCCGACAGAAGGGCGAATAACGCGGACTGAGGACATCTGCTCTGCGCAGCCGCACGCTGCGCGAACGCCCCTTAGATGTACACGACCTCTTCGAACGTAGCCACAAGGAAGTTGATCAGACGATCGTTGCCGCGAGCAGGATCCACGGTGCGAACACCAGGCACAAGGGCCCAGAGCGCCACGGCGGGGAAGATGAGGTGCCCTTCGTCGTCGCGACCCATGGTCGCGGCGGCACCGCCACCCGCGGTATACGCACCAGCAAGTCCGTCCTCATCCAGCCCCGTCGCCTTCCCAAACTCGTGGACCGCTTGGACCACACCCTTGCGCTTGGCGATGTCTCGGAGGGAGCCGGCGACCCAGGCGTCGATCTGCGCACCTTCCTGCGCGAGGAGCTTGGCGCGGTAGGCGGCGGGAGTCTCGCTGAGGCCTGTCGCAACCATCTCGTCCCCCTTCCCGTGGGCAGTCGCCCCGCGCTGAGCTCTCGCCAACGTGTTGGCTCCGGCGGTAGGGCTCGAACCTACGACCTAGCGGTTAACAGCCGCCCGCTCTACCACTGAGCTACGCCGGAACAACTCGACGGCACAAGGGCCGCCAAGGGCGAAATGGTAGCAGGGTCAGGGGCGACGAGATGGGTCGCCACGCTCCTCGCCTGCGCCACGGGCACGGCGGGCACGATTCCGCTCTTCGCGGAGCTCGATGGCGTTGGCGCCGATCGTGAAGAGTCTGCGTCGAAGCCATGTGGCATAGAAGAGCGGCCCCACAATCGGCAGGCCGATGATAGGAAGGACCGACCAGAAGAGCGGTCGCGGGATCCCTGGGATCACGTCCATGTCTCGAATAACGCGCAGGGCTGGTAGCCACCAAACGGCGACTACCAGCCCAAGGACGATCAGATCGCCCATGCGTTCCCGTCTAGGCCCTTAAAGCCGAGACGGATCGATTCACGAGTTAGCGTCGGCCCTTCTTGACCGGCGTGCGACCCGGGGTCGCAAGGTTCTGTGTCCTGATCACGTACGCGAACATCACGTAGTAGATCGCGGCGAAGACCACACCGAGGCCCAGGATCCCGAGGGGTCCCGTGCTTCCGCCGGTCGACGCATTCGACGCCAACGTGAAGTTGAGCAGGTAGTCGATCAAGCCTGCCGAGAACCCGAAGCCCTGCACCCAGTCGAGCTGAGCGCAGATTGCCAGGGCCACGCCTGCGAGGAGACCGTGCACTGCGAAGAGTGCCGGAGCCGCGTAGGCGAAGCTGAACTCGATCGGCTCGGTGATACCAGTCAGGAACGAGGTGAACCCGGCCGACCCCATGATGGAACCGGTGGCCTTCTTCTCGGTCTTGTCAGCCGCCTGATAGATGGCATATGCCGCGGCCGGAAGGCCGAACATCATCACCACGAACCAGCCGGCCATGAAGGCACCCGCGGTCGGGTCGCCAGCGAAGAAGCGGTTTAGGTCGCCGGTCACCACGGTGCCGTCGGCCTTCGTATAGCTTCCGAGCTGGAACCAGACGAACGTGTTCAAGATGTGGTGCAAACCGACCAGGAGCAGCATGCGGTTGGCGAAACCATAGAGGATGAGGCCGACGGCACCCATCGTGACGATGGCATCACCAAAGCTCTGGATGGCAGCGCCGATTGGCGGCCAGACAAAGCCCGCGACGATACCTGCCGCCACCGACGCGAACGCCGTGACGATTGGCACGAAGCGACGGCCCGCGAAGAAGCCGAGGTAGCTCGGCAGCTTCGTGTCCTTGTA
>CAINCM010000164.1 GCA_903847005.1 uncultured Chloroflexota bacterium
TCATGGGCTGCGCGAATGCCTCCAACCAGCTGTCGAGGTACACCGCGGCAGACATGTACGAAGAGACGAGACGTGCCACGGCGATCGGACTGGTGGTCTGGGGCTCCACCTTCGGTGCGGTGGTGGGGCCGAACCTCGTGACGATCGCAGGGGACGTAGCCGCGGGACTCGCGCTCCCGCGACTTGCGGGTACGTACGGAGTGCCGATCGCCTTCGTGACCGCGGCGGCGCTGCTGACGCTGGCGTCGCTCCGTCCCGATCCGGCGAGCCTTGCTCCGGTCACCGCGTCGGCAACGGGGGGCGGCGGTGCCTCGGTTGCAGAGATTGTGGCGCGACCGCGCGTCTTCGCGGCGATCGTCGCCCTGGTGATCGGCCAAGTGGTGATGGTGTTGGTGATGACAATGACGCCGCTGCACATGACCGAACACGGGCACGGCTTGGACGCCGTCGGGCTGGTGATCAGCGGTCACACCTTCGGCATGTTCGCCCTCTCGCCGCTCTCCGGTCGGCTCGCCTCGCGCTTCGGCACACCTTTGGTGATTGCGGCCGGCCTTGCGGTGCTTGCCCTTTCGTCGGCGCTCGCTGCAGTGGCACCGCCCGATGGTGGCGCGATCCTCTTCATCGCCCTCTTCCTCCTC
Organism: uncultured Chloroflexota bacterium; assembly: GCA_903847005.1. Taxonomy (GTDB): domain Bacteria; phylum Chloroflexota; class Limnocylindria; order Limnocylindrales; family Limnocylindraceae; genus Limnocylindrus. Next base: position 639 of record CAINCM010000164.1, read on the forward strand.
GGCTGGGGTTGGAACCTCGGCTTCGTGGCCGGTTCTGCCCTGTTGACAGAGGGTCTTGCGGTCGGCGAACGCACGCGACTTCAAGGGGTCACCGACGCGTTGATCTGGAGCTCCGCTGCCGCAGCCGCGCTCGGCTCCGGGGTGGTGGTCGCAGCCGCCAGCTACACGGCGCTTGGGCTGCTTGGCGCGGCGCTCGTCGTCTTGCCAGTCTGGGCGATGCTGCGCGGCCGTGCCGCGCTGCGTCGTGTCACACCAGCTGAGGTTTCGGTTCCGGAAGTTCCGCTCGACTAGGCCTTCTCGGGCGCGCGAACGACGCTCTCGAAGCTCTCCTTGTGTGAGCCGTCGCAGAACGGCTTGTTGGCCGAGCGGCCACAGCGGCAGAGTCCCGTGCTCTCACCTTCGTGCGGGATCTCGTTCCCCTCGACGTCGACGATCGCAAAATCTCCCTGCACCTTCAGCGAACCGTTGTCACGAACCGTGATCTTGACCTTCTCGCTCATCTCAACCCCTCCGCTATGGCCAGGCGACGCCTGGCGACATCACGATCCTAGCGCCCGCGGTGCAACGGGCCGAGCAGCGAACGCGCCGTTCGGCGAAACTGAGCGCATGAAGATCTACCTTGCCGGCCCCCTCTTCAACGAAGGGGAGCGCGGTGTCCTCTCGGACGTAGCGAGACGCCTTCGCGCGCTCAACTTCGAAGTCTTCGTTCCACACGAACAGTTTGTTGAACTGGAGGGGCTCGATCCCAAGGGGGTGTATGCCACAGACCTTGAGGGGGTGCGGTCGGCCAGCGCGATGCTCGCCTGGCTCGACGGCACCCAGGTAGATGACGGTACGGCGACGGAGATCGGCATCTTCACGCAGCTCTGCGCGATGGACCCGAGCCGTTACAAGGGGATCATCGGACTCTGTACCGATCTTCGCATGGTGCGACGACGCGGTGTCGCTCCAGGCGACGGCATCAATCTCTTTGTTGCCGGCGCCATTCAGTCTGTCGGCGAGATCACGTGGTCCGTCGACGAAGCGATCGATGCGGCGGTCCGCCTCCGCGGTCGAGAGTAGATCGGCGTGAACCCACTCTTCTCGTTGAGTCGAGCCGTGCTCTTGCGGATGAGCCGAGCGTCGGCGATCGGCGCGCTGGTGCAGCGCACCGCCTGGGGGCGTCGTGCCGTGCAGCGCTTCGTAGCAGGGAACACCATCGAAGAGGCGGTGGCGGTGGCCGTCGCAGCAAAGCAGCGCGGATTCACCGTCACGCTCGATCGGCTCGGTGAGGCCTCGACTGGGGCGGCCGCGGACACGTATGGCGCGGATGCATCGCGACTGCTCGAGGCGCAGGCTGCGGCCGATCTGGAACCGAACGTCAGCGTGAAACTCACCGCGATCGGTCTGGCTGAAGGGGAGGAGGCTGCAGCGCGCCGCCTCGATCAGATCCTGGCGGTGGCCGCGCGAGTCGACGGCTTCGTGCGAGTCGACGCCGAGCATGCATCGAGCCTCGACGCGTTGCATCGGATCGTGCTCGCCGCCCGTGCGGCTGGGAGACCTGTCGGCACGGTGATCCAAGCAAACATGCGCCGGGCGCCATCGGATGTTGCGCTGCTCACCTCGGCAGGCGTCCCGATCCGACTGGTGAAAGGCGCCTACGATCCGGGTGCCGACGGTGTGGGTGACCCAGCGGCCGTCGATGCCGCCTACCTTGCACTTGCGGAGCAGTTGCTGGCGACCTCCGTTCCACTCGCCTTCGGCACCCACGACGACCGCATCCTCGAACAGCTCGCTGAGCGGGCACACGGTCGTGCAGAGGCGCAGCTCCTGTACGGTGTGCGCAGCGATCTCGCGGAGCGACTCCTCAGCGCGGGCTGGCGCGTGCGCATCTACACGCCGTACGGTCCCGACTGGTGGCCGTACTCGCTTCGTCGCATGGCCGAGCGACCCGCAAACCTTCGTTTCGTCTTGCGGAGCCTCTTCGGACGCTAAGCGCGCCGCGGACGTTGGGTGCGCAGCGCGCTACTTGGTGAGCGAAGCCTCGGTTTCGTCTCGGTGCTTCTTCAGGTACTTCATGAACGGCGTGCCGCCCGTTCCGACATCTGTGGGATTCCCTGTGGCATCCGCCGCCTGGCGGTTGATGTAGGTTGCGGCGTACTCCAGGTGAAGCGCGCGGAACGCGCGTAGCGTCTCCACGCAGCGGTTGCGCGCCGCCGCAAGCTCCTTCGGCGCAGCGGTGCCAAGCGCGGCGATCCGACTCGCCGCGGTGGGGCCGGCCTCGAACGCCTCGAGCAGGCCCACA
>CAINCM010000165.1 GCA_903847005.1 uncultured Chloroflexota bacterium
AGCAGGTTCCACGAAACCACAACCTCCGCGAGCGTGCCGAGACCACCGTCGAGCGCAATGAGCAGGTCCACCTCTGAGAACTTGCGCAACCGCTCAAAGAGATCTGCGCTGTCTTGCTGTTCGGTGACATAGCGGTTTGCCGGGAGACCATCCCATGAAGTCACCGAGTAGCCAATCACCTCGCCGCCAACCTCGCGCGCCCCCTTGGAGACGGCCTCCATGACGCCGGCGTAGCCGCCCGTCGCAACGATGAATCCTTCGCCGGCGAGTGCGCGGCCAACGTCAACCGCGTACCGATAGTGCTCGTTCGTCTCAGGGAGCCGCGCTGATCCGTAGACGCCGACGACTGGGACGCCAGCTCGCGCGCTGGCGCTCACTCGCAGCGCGTGCCGACGGGAGGGAGCGTGCCGTCGATGAGGAAGGCGATCGCGGCATCGTCGATGCACTCGCTCTTTCCGCCGACGGCGGTGTGGCCTTCGCCAACGTAGGTGAGGAGGAAGCCGCTCTCGAGCGTTGCGGCCATCTCTTCGCTCCACTTGTACGGCGTTGCAGGGTCGCCGGTGGTGCCCACCACCATGATCGGAGGTGCCCCGGCACCGTCCACGATCTCGGGCATCGGATCCACGTTCACGTTCGGCCAGACGCCGCAGAGGAGCCCGCTCGCCGCCTGCCCGAACGCGAAGTCGGGCGCGCGGTCCTTGAAGCGTTCGTAGATGGCGCGATACTTGGCAATGGACGTGCTCGCAGGGTTGTCGGTGCAGTTGATCGCGGGGAAGGCCTCCATGCTGTTGGACCGGAAGCCGCTCACGGTGCGATCGGTATAGGCGTCGGCAAGGAGGGCAATCAGCTCCCCGTCGCCCTTGGAGAGCTCATCGAGCGCCTGCACGGCGTAGTCCCAGTAGTCGCGGTTGTAGAGGGTGAGGATGATCCCCGTCCAGGCGAGGCTGGAGTTCACCGTGCGACCGTCGGCGAGCTCGACGGGGCGCTCGTCGATCTTCTCGAAGAGCGCATCCATCGACTTGCGCGTGTTGCCGACGCCGAACGGACACGCGCTGTCTGCATCGCACCAGGCCATCACGCGATCGAGGGCACCCTGGATCGAGACACCCTGTTCGCCGTACTCGGAGTCGTCGTCCGGGGAGGGATCGATCGCACCGTCGAGGATCAGGTGGCCCACCGAGTTTGGATAGAGGGTGGCGAAGACCGAGCCGAGGGAGGTGCCGTAGCTGTAGCCGATGTAGTCGAGCTTCTCGACGCCCATCGCGGCGCGGATAGACTCCATGTCGCGCGCCGATGCGGTGGTCCCGATGTACGGAAGGACGGCCTCCGAACCCGCCACGCACTTCTCGGCGAACCACTTCGCGTCGTCGAGCGCCGTTTCCCAGTCGGCCTGGGTCGGGTTCTCGCTGTCGGCGCCCGGTTCGGAGATCCAGACGTCCATCTCCTCGTCGGTGAGGCACTCCACGGGGAGGCTGCGCTGCACACCGCGAGGATCCCAGGTGACCAGGTCGAATCTGTTGCCGATCTCCGCCGGGACGATGGCGCGTCCGTTGTCCGCAAGGATGTCGATCCCCGATGCTCCCGGTCCCCCGAAGTTCAGGAGGAGCGGACCGACGCGGTTCTCTTGATCGGCGGCGGGGAGGATCGCGAGGGCGATCTCTGCGGTTGGCCCGCTCGGGTTCGCGTAGTCGAGCGGAACCTCCAGTGTTGCGCAACGAATCTCCGGATGATTGCCCACGATCGGGTCATCGGCGCAGCTCAGCCACTCGATGGATCCGGTGACCGTGCCGCTCGGCGATGGGCTCGGCGATACGACCGCCGCGCCGCCGCATGCGACGACCAGTGCAGCCGCGCCGAGAAGGGCAGCCCAGCGCCAGCTGCGGCGCCGGGTCAGCACTTCGCTTGACTTCACCTTGGGGTCAGCTGCAGCCGCTGGTGGTGCCGCAGGTCATGCACTTGTAGCAGGCTGCGTTGCGCACCATGATCGCGCCGCACTCTGGGCAGCTCGGCGCATCCGACTGGTTCTGGAAGCCGAGCCCTGCGCTTGCAAGGACCTGGCCGGTCGCGCTTGGCGCTGGTGCGGCCGCGGGTGCTGCAGCCTTCAACGCAACCGGCGCCGAGGCTGTGGCGGTGGCCGCCGCGCCGCCCTTGCCGCAGGTGCAGTTCGGGCCGCAGGACTCTGCCGCCGCGCCGACGCGCACCGTTGCAGGAAGCGAACCGAGCACCGGCCCACCATCGGATCGCTCCTGGAGGCCGAGCGCTGCGCGATCAGACTCCGGAAGGAAGCGGCTGCCCAAGTAGCGGAAGACGTAGTCCACGATCGACTTCGCGATCGGGATCTCCGCGTTGCCGGTGAAGCCACTCGGCTCGAAGCGCACGTGCGCGAACTTGTTCACAAGGTCGCGCAGCGGCACGCCGTACTGCAGCGCCACGCTGACCGTGGTGGCGAAAGTGTCCACAAGTCCGCTGACCGTGGAGCCCTCCTTCGCCATCTTCAGGAAGATCTCGCCCGGCTGGCCGTCTTCGTAGAGGCCGACGGTGAGGTAGCCCTCCTGACCGGCGATGTCGAAGCGGTGCGTGATCGCCGTGCGCTCCACCGGGAGTCGTCGGCGCGTGACACCGGTCCCTGCGAGCACGTTGTTGCTCGCGGCCGGCTCGTCCTTCTTCTTGCTCGTGTTGAGCGGCTGCGAGCGCTTCGAGCCGTCGCGATAGATCGCGATCGCCTTTAGGCCGAGCCTCCACCCTTCCAGATAGACGCTCTCGATGTCCTCTGCGGTGGCCGCCTCCGGCATGTTCACCGTCTTGGAGATCGCACCGGAGAGGAACGGCTGCGTCGCTGCCATCATGCGCACGTGACCCATGTAGTGGATGGAGCGCTGTCCGTTCTTCGCCTTGAAGGCGCAGTCGAAGACCGAGAGGTGCTCGTCCTTCAGGCCCGGCGCCCCTTCGATGGTCTCCTGCTCGTCGATGTACTTGAGGATCGCGGCCACCTGCTCGGCGCTGTAGCCGAGCTTGGCCAGTGCCTCGGGAACCGTCTGGTTGACGATCTTCAGGAAGCCTTCGCCGACGAGCTTCTTGTACTTGATGAGTGCGATGTCCGGCTCGATGCCCGTGGTGTCGCAGTCCATCATGAAGGCGATCGTCCCTGTCGGGGCAAGCACGCTCACCTGTGCGTTGCGATACCCGTGCGCCGTGCCGAGCTCGAGCGCTCGATCCCACGCATCCGTTGCCGCCTTGGCGAGATCCTTCGGCAGGGTTGCCGTTGGGATCTTGTACGAGGCGTCGCGGTGCTTGCCGATCACGCGGAGGAACGGCTTCTCGTTCTTCTTGTACTCGATGAACGGTCCGCCATGGGCCGCCGCCGTCTCCGCCGACTGCACGTAGGCCTCACCGGTCATGATCGAGGTGATGGCCGCCGCGTAGGCGCGTCCCTCGTCCGAGTCGTACGCGAGGCCACGGCTCATCAAGAGCGCGCCCAGGTTGGCGTAGCCGAGCCCGAGCGGTCGGAAGCGGTGGCTGTTCTCGTCGATCATCGGCGTCGGGTACGAGGAGTTGTCCACGAGGATCTCCTGCGCCAACAGCGTCAGTCGCGAGGCGTACTTGAACGACTCCACGTCGAACTCGCCGTCCTCGCGGACGAACTTCATCAGGTTCAGCGAAGCGAGGTTGCAGGCCGTGTCGTTGAGGAACATGTACTCCGAGCACGGATTCGACGCGTAGATGCGGTCCGTGTTGGAGGAGGTGTGCCAGTCGTTGATGGCGGTGTCGTATTGGATGCCCGGGTCGCCACAGACCCACGCCGCCTCCGCCATCTTCCGGAAGACGTCGCGTGCCTTCAGCGTCTCCACCGGTTCGCCGCTGACAACGGCGCGCGTCTGCCACGTGCCGTCGGCCTCGACCGCCTTCATGAAATCGTCATTCACGCGAACGGAGTGGTTGCCGTTCTGGAAGAAGATGGAGCCGTAGGCTTCGCCGGTGAAGCTCGCGTCGTAGCCGGCCTCGATGAGCGCCCACGCCTTCTTCTCCTCGTTCACCTTGGAGTCGATGAACTCCACAACGTCGGGATGCTGGACGTCGAGGATCACCATCTTTGCGGCGCGTCGAGTCTTGCCACCCGACTTCACCACGCCGGCGAACGCATCGAAGCCCTTCATGAACGAGACGGGACCGGATGCGGTGCCGCCGCCGCTCATCTTCTCCTTGGCGCTGCGAATCGGCGAAAGATTCGAGCCCGCGCCAGATCCAAACTTGAAGAGCATCGCCTCGGTCTTGGCGAGATCCATGATCGAAGACATGGAGTCCTGGACGCCGTTGATGAAGCATGCGGAGCACTGCGGCCGCGCCTCCACGCCGACGTTGAACCAGACAGGCGAGTTGAACGCCATCTTCTGGTTGACGAGCAGGTGGGTGAGCTCTGCGATGAATGCAGCGCGATCTTCGTCTGACTTGAAGTAGTGCTGCTGCTCAGCCCACGCGTCGATCTGTCCGGTGACGCGACCGATCAACTGGCGAACGCTGGTCTCTCGCTCGGGGCTTCCGACATGGCCGCGGAAGTACTTGGAGACAACCACGTTGGTGGCGAGCTGCGACCACGAGGCGGGAACTTCGACGTCCTTCTGCTCGAAGACGCTCTTGCCGCTCTCGTTGCCGATGGAGGCGGTGCGCGTCTCCCACGCAATCTCGTCGTATGGATGAACGCCAGCGGTGGTCCAACGTCGTGGCCAGGCGAGTCCCTTGACCCCCTTGCCATCGAAGCTCAACGGCGCAAGTGGAAGTGCGACTGGCTTCTTTCCAGCGCCGATCTTCGCGCTCGCCTTCGTTGCGTCCACCAAACCGGCCATGGTTCGCTCCCACTTCTGACCCGGCAACGGGTCCCTCCCTCCCGTCTCCCCAGCCAACGGCGGGGCGTACGGGTATACGCGCTGTTTGCAGTGCGGAGGCGCATCGTATGCCGCCGAGGTCGCCTCGTCAACCCCCAAAACACAACATGTGGTGGGGTGTTACAGCTTCGTTACCGCATATGTTGTGTTACAGCCCCCTGAGCGTGAATGTAATAAAACTTCCGCTCTGAGCCTGTTTCAGCGGCCAACTGGCCCGCTCGGCCTACGAGGCGATCGGGCGGTGGCTACGGGGTCGGGAGTCCGGAGTAGGTGTGGAGGCCGCTGAACCAGAGGTTCCCCGAGTAGGTGACCAGCACCGCGACGAAACCGACCACCAGGAGGAGGGCGGCGGGGCGCCCCTGCCAGCCGCGCTGGCTGCGGGCGTGCAGGTAGACGGCGTAGATCAGCCAGGTGGCGAGGGCGGCGGTCTCCTTCGGGTCCCAACCCCAGAAGCGACTCCAGGCGATGGAGGCCCAGATCGAACCGAGGATGAGCATGCCGGCAAAGAGCGGAAAGCCGACGCTGACCGCCTGAAACGCGATCTGGTCGAGTCGCTTCGCGGATGGGAGCCAGCGGTATCGATCCTGGTCTCCTTGCATCAGGTGCGCAACGCCCGCTGCGAACGCAAACGCGAAGATGCCGTAGCTCAACATCGCGAGGCCCACATGGATCGTCAGCAGGAGCGGATGTTGGAGTGCTGGGACGAGCTCCGTCACTTCGTTCGGCAGTGTCGCTGCGTATGCAAGAAGTCCGAGTGCGATGCCGATCGCGATCACGCCGAGCGCGCGCAGCCGCCCGCGACGGTCGAAGTAGATGGTGGCGGCGCAGATCCCAAAGGCAAACGCGATGCTGAACTCGTACAGGTTCCCCCACGGACCGCGACCCACGATGATCGCGCGCAGCAGCAGCGACACGCCGATGGCCAAGGTCCCGACGCTGAGCATTGCGCCACCCGCGTCGCCTGCAAAACTGCGGCGCTCAGACTCTTCGACGTCACCGCCGTGCAGCGCGCGGCCGAGCGACCCGCTGATGGCGCTGTGTGGTGCGAGCGACGCGGTCAGCGGCGCGCGCAACGCGCGATCGTTGGATCCGAGAAGTGCAAGGTGGGTGATCAAGAGCGCGAATGCGGCGACCAGCGCGATCCCGCCGACGACGGTGAGGTAGAACGAGAGGGCCTCCACCCTCAGGCGCGTGCGGCGCCGCCGGGCGGCGGACCGGCCGGGCGTTCGATCTGGACGCGAGGTCGGACGCGGATCTCCATGCCGCAGGCAGCGCATGCGGTCACCTCGGCCAGGCGAACGGCGCTGCACCCAGGGCAGGCAAGGAGGAGGGGTTCACCCGAGTTCGAGCGTGTCGCTCCCACCGGATACAGGGCGGCGGCACGCGGGTCGTACGGTCGGCCCGCAGGGTAGAGCGGCCTCCCTTCGGCATCGCGCTGCGGGGGCGTCGGGGTGGCATCGGCGAACCGCAGCTGGGCGCGTCGCTTGGTGAGGGCCACCACGCCCCAGCCGCCCCCCGTCGCAAGGAACCAGAGCAGCACCAGCGGGGCGATGAGCAGCGGGAGGAGGAGGATCAGCGCGCCCCAGTCTGGGGTGATGATGAGGGCGAGGATCTTCAGCAGCTCTTCGATCATGTGCAGATTCTAGCGTTCACGTGGTGGGCGCGCCGACGGCCCGCGCTTCTTTGTGGCACCCCGCCCGGGCCTCCAGCGCCGCTCCTCCGGCCCCTCATCTTTACCTTCAACACGTCCCGCGCCGCCGCGTCCGAATCCTCCTGTGGCGCGCGTTGTCGTCGGGGCGACGGTGTTGCCCTCGATGCGATCGCGGAAGTACCGCGCAGTGATGGTGGAGGCGCCGAGGCGACGCGCACGATCGCGGAGTTCGCGGTCGTCGGTGACTACGACGATCCGGTCGGCCCGACTCAAGTCTGGCCGCCCCACCGCCTCGATGATGCGATCGTCTGCCGAGCGCCCACCGCCGTCGCGAAAGACCTCGAGCGTGGCGTTGCGCGGGAGGGAGCGGTGGATTGCGGATTCGTACGCGCGCAGCCGCACATCGTCCCATCCACCGACAAGGTTGGTCCCGTCGACGAGCACGCGCTCCGCTCGCACGAGCAGCTTCCACTCCTGATCTACCATCTCATGATGCTCCTCTGCGTCGACCTTGATGGCGTCCTCTACCGTGGCAGCGAGCCGATCCCGGGGGTCGGTTCGCTCCTGACGGAGCGCGTTGCTGCAGGTGAC
>CAINCM010000166.1 GCA_903847005.1 uncultured Chloroflexota bacterium
CCCGAGTTCGTCACTCGTGCCGCATTTTTGAGCAATTTTCGCCCCCTGAACTTCGATAGATCAATGCCTTAGGGCCTGTTTTCCGGAAATTTTTGTAGTTCCACGTCTGGTCTGGGAACGGTTGACGGAAATCTTCCGTATCCGTTATAGTAGCGACATGTTCATCAAGCTCAATCGCAGCAGCGGCCGCGTCTACGCGCAACTCGCCGAAGCCTTCCGCGACGACGCCGGCAACCCCCGCAATCGCGTCATCGCCACCCTCGGCCGGGTCGACAAGGACGACCCCAACATCAACTCTGTCCTCGCCGGACTCGCCCGCGCCACCGGCTGCAGCTTCGATGCTCAACCCCCTTCGGTCGAATTCGATTCGTCGCGCGACTATGGCGACCTCTGGGCGCTGCAAGCACACTGGGATCAGATCGGCTTTGATGAGCTGCGCCGCGTCTTTCGCAACCGCCGCCGCAGCTTTGAAACCGAGCAGTTGCTGCGCGTCATGGTCTTCAACCGCCTCTGCGATCCGCGCTCCAAGCTCGGCGTACTCCAGTGGTTGCAAACCGTAAGCTTCCCCAAGGTCACGATGCAGGACGTCTCCCACACCCAGTTGCTTCGCGCAATGGATGACTGGGTGGAGCTCGAAGCCAAGGCCAGTGATGTGATCGCTCGGCTGATGCGCCCGCTGATCGATACCGAACTCTCTGTGGTCTTCTACGACGTCACGACCATCGCGGTCAGCGGCGAGTCGGAGATTGAGGACGATGTGCGCGCGAATGGCCGCAGCAAACGTGACCGTATCGAGCGGCAGTTCGCGCTCGGCCTGGTGCAAACGGCCGAGGGGTTGCCCATCGCCTACGAGATCTTCAAGGGCAACGTCGCCGAGGTGCAGACCCTGATGCCGATGGTCGAGCGGGTGCTCGAGCGCTTCGATATCAAGCGCGTGGTGCTGGTGGCCGATCGCGGCCTGCTCTCGATGGACAATCTGAAAGAGTTGCGCACGATCCGCTTGCCTGGCGACCGCGCGCTCGAGTTCATCCTTGCGGTACCCGCGCGTCGCTACGCCGAGTTTGCTCCGATCATCGAGCCCCTTGGTGCCGGCGCAGAAGGCGACTGGGTGCGCGAAGAGCCTTGGCACGCCGATCCCGATCAGGCTGCGCTGCGCTTGGTCGTCAGTCACGACGAGGCGGCTGCACGCGAAATCACCGCACAGCGTCGGGCTCGTATTCAGGCGCTCGAAGATGACGCGCAGCGCTGGGCCACCAAGCTCGATGCGCAGGACCAGGGCAGTCGCGCACGCGGACGCAAGCTCTCCGATTCGGGGGCCAAGGCGCGGTTCTACCATGCGGTGGTTGAGGCCCACCTCGGTTCGATCATCGAGGTCGACCTCAAAAGCGATCTGTTCACCTGGGATATCAACGAGGCGGTGCTCCAGCGCCATGAGACGCTGGACGGCAAGCTTGTGCTGCTCACCAATGTTGCCGATCTGGTGGCCACCGAGATCGTTGACCGTTACAAGAGCTTGGCCGACATCGAG
>CAINCM010000167.1 GCA_903847005.1 uncultured Chloroflexota bacterium
AGCGCCGACGGAGCTGGCCCGTTCAGCGAGAGGGGAGGCTTGTCGCACACCTCACCACGGACGAGATCCGTTCGGGGGGCACAGCCTGGTGCGAGATGGAAGTCGAGTTCGAGAGTTCGCTGAGCGATCAGGCCGCCGAGGAGTTCGCCCGCGAACTCGAGGCACACTTTCGCAGCAGCGACACGCTCACGCCGAGCCGAAGGTCGAAGTTCGAGGCCGCTATCGCTGAGCTCTGACCAGTTCGCCGAGCGCGGCGCGCCACTCGGACCCGCCGAGCGCCTCGGCGACGATCACCCCTTCGCGAATCCCACCGCGGTCGACACGAAGATCTGTGACTCCCGTCTGCTGCAGGAGCGCCTCCAAGATGGCGAGTCCTGCCGGGAGGAGTCGCGCGCGGCGCTCTGAGATCGCAAAGGCGCCGGAGATCTCGGCCGAGGAGAGCGAGGCGAGCCTCTCTCCCATCAACCGCAGGTCCGTTGGTCGAACGGCATGCGAAAGCAGCGTCTCTGGCACGAGTTTCAGCAGGCGCGTCGCAGTCCCGCCGACCAAGACGAGTTGCGTTGCGTCACCTGAGGGGAGCGCGCTGAAGGCCGTCTGCGCGTGATCCCTGAGTGCGCGCCACTCGCGAAGCTTCGGCGGATCCGCGTAGTTGACGCGTGCCATCAGACGAGCGGAGCCGATCGAGAATCCTTGTGCCACGGGCGAGCGCCCTGGCGTCAGACGCACGATCTCGGTGGAGCCGCCGCCGATATCTCCAACGATGATCGGCGTAGAACGGTCATGTGGATGGATGAGTCCCAACACCGTGAGGAGGCCCTCCTCCTCATGTTCGAGGACGATCGGCTCAAGGCCGAGTCGACCGCGAATCTCCTTGACGACATTCGACCGATCCTTTGCTCGTCGGAGCGGCTCGGTGGCGACCACCGTGAGCGACCCGGCGCCCAGCTTGAGCGCCCGCGAGTGAAAGCGCTCGAGCGCCTCGATGACGCCGCTGGTCGCTCTCCCCCCGATCTCTTCGCGACGCTCGACGAGGCGACCCAATTCAGAAGGGATCGACTCGTCTGTCAGCGAGCCGAGACGACGGCCATCTGTCACGGCAACAAGAAGGTGGATGGAGTTCGAGCCGATGTCCGCCACCGCCCCGATCCGAGTCGGCGCGGCGTTTACGTTGTGTTCACGAGCCGCCCCACGGGCGGCGGAGGGGGTGCGAGCGCCTGAGGCGAGGGGGCGTCGTTTCACCCCGCCATCCTAGCGGGACGCTACGATGTGACGAAGGGACATGGGGAACCATGGGAGGAGCAGTGATGGGTGACGCGAAAGAGCCGGGCCGAGTCGAGAGCGAGATCAACGAGATCCTCGCGCGCTCGACGGGCGGCCCGGGTGCGACGCCCGCACCACAAGGCGCACGCGACCCGCTCGATCGCGAGCTGCGGCAGATCAAGGAGGTCATCGTTCGGATGGGGAGCCTCACGGAGGCGGCGATCCGAGACGCCCTCACCGCCCTCACGACGCACGACGCCCAGCTTGCGGAGAAGATCATCGTCAACGACCGCAACATCAACGTGATGCAACACGAGGTCATCAGCGTGATCACCACCACCATCGCAACGCAGAGCCCCGTGGCGCGCGACTTGAGGAACCTGCTCACCATGAACCACGTCGCCTACGAGCTCGAGCGGATCGCAGACCACGCCTCGTCCGTGGCCAAGGTCGCGAAGCAGCTCGCCCCCGAACCGGCGCTCCAACGCTATCTGCACCTTCCAGAGATCGGCGAGCTTGCAGCTGCGCAGCTCCATGGCGTGCTTCTCGCACTCGTCGACTCCGATGCGGTGCGTGCCCGCCAGGTCGCGGTCAGCGACGACCAGATCGACGCACTGTACCGAAAGTCCTTCGACGAGTGCGTGCTGCTGATGCAGGCCGACAAGGGCAACGTGGAGCGCGGCACTCGCCTCCTCTTCGCCGCACACTACCTCGAGCGAATCGGTGACCGCACGACGAACATCGCCGAGGATATCGTCTACCTCGTCTCCGGCGAGGTCGAAGACCTCAATCCGTGAGCGCGGCGAAGGCGGCTCGCGCCGAGCAGACGCTCTATCTCATCCGCCACGCCGACGCGGGCGATCCCTCCGAATGGATCGGCCCAGATAGCGAGCGACCGCTGAGCGGCAAGGGCGTGAAGCAGGTCGCACGGCTCGCCGCCACCATGCTCGCCGCAGAGACTCGACTCGACGTGATTCGCCACTCGCCCGCGCGTCGTTGCGCGGAGACGGCAACCGTGCTCTCTGCGGTGCTCGAGGTTGAGGCGATCGCGGACGACCG
>CAINCM010000168.1 GCA_903847005.1 uncultured Chloroflexota bacterium
CTCCTTCTTCCGTGAAGACGAAGGCTACAGCGACGACGACGATGACGACGATCTCTACGAGGAAGAGAAGCCGGAGGTGGAGCGCGTGACCGCAGAGCCACCTGAGAAGACGGCCGAAGATGCATTCCTCCCCGACAGCGAAGAGGCCGGATCCGAAGAGTAGTGCGCACGTAGCGCGGAAAGCGAAGGGTCATGTCGACGTACCTTCGTGACGCGCGAGCGGCTCGCACGGTCTCCGCGCTGCGAACAGAGGGAGCGCTCATCCTCGATCTGAGCGCCGAGAGCGCCGCGCTTGCAGCGGCGGGGGCGCGTCACGGTACGCGCAGCATCGTGCACGCATCGGATCAGCTTGCCGAGTGGGAGATCGCACTTGCGCTGCGCCCGCCGAGCGTGCGCGGTCTCGAGCTTGCGGTCGCACAGCTGCTGGAGGAGATCGGCACGCAGCTCGACAGCGGTTGGCGTGGAAGCTGCGGCGCCTGCGGTCAACCGCTGCGGATCGCGGCATGGCGTTGGGAGAGTGCCGCAGCTGACGAAGATTCGAACCGCCGCCCTACGGCCCGACGTGCCACCTGCGCCGCCTGCAAGAACCTCGGCCGGCGCGGTGACGCCTCGGCCATGCGTCCTGGCGAGGTGGCGGCGCGCGTGGAGCTCTCCGCGGAGCAGCGCGAGGAGGCGCGGCGTGCGACCGGCGGTGCGGCGGAGCTGCGATGGACGCCGCGTCAGCTGAGCGTCTTCCTCGCCGCGCGCCGCGCCCTCGCCCGTTCGAACGAGTCGGCCAGCACGCTGGCCGCACTCCGCGTGGCACTGGCGCGCGCGGCGATCCTCTGCGCACGCCCGGCCGATGCCCGCGACGGCGAGAAGCCGTGGTGGGAGGTGGCGCCGTGGCAGGCACTCGCCGACGTCGTGGACGAACAGCGTCGAGCGCTCCTCATTGCACCGGAACTTCCCCGCGACCTTTCGCTCAGCGGTGACCTGGTCAACCTGAGCTACCCGGGCCACCCGGTGATCCTGATGCGCGCATCGGGCGCGGCACGTACCGCCGTCGCCGGACTGAACAGCAGCGCCGGGGTGCAGGCTGCACTCATCCATCTGCACCTTGGCAGGGAGGAGCGCGTCCGGGTCGACCGTGCGCTCGGTGCGGCGCTGGCAGGAGGCGACACCGGCGACATCGAACCTGCGCTGCGCGTCGACCCGAACGATGCGAGCAGCGTGACCGCTGCGATCGCGCGAATGATCGTTGCGATCGATCCGTTGATCAAGAGCGGAAGCGGCGCGATCGTCGAGGTGCCTGCAACGATTGAGGCGCTCGCTGGCACGCTTACCGCGGTCAGCATGGCGGGCGGAATCGTCACCGGACTCGAGCGGACGCAGGAAGAAGGCGGGCAGGCCTGGTGGTGGATCGCCGTGAGCATCCCGCCGACGGCGGCGCGCGGTGCGCGTTCGGCACGTGGCGGACGCGAGCGTGTCAGCGGCGATGCACTGCAACGGTTCGTCGCCGACATCCTGGTCGAGCGCGGCGAGCCGGCCACGCCAGAGCACCTGCTGATGCTCTACGCCGTGCGGCGATCTGCAAGCGGGGAGCTGCTGGAAGGCAGCGCGCTCATCGACGAGTTCAACGAGCTGCTCGCCCTTCGCGACACGCTTCGCCCGATCGGTTCGCTCGATCGCCTCGTCGCCGCCGCCGACCGACGGATCTTCGTGGAGGGCCGCGCCGAGCGTGAGCGCCTGACGACGATCGGCGGCGATCGCGACGACGCCGCGCACTGGGCGGCGGCAGCCGCTGGAGCGGCCGCCGGGCACGCTGAGGGCGAGGATCCCGCCCTCGCCGAACTGCTCCGCGAGGCGTACTACGTCGAGGACGAGCTCGGCGTTCGTCCGCGCTGGTTGGGAGGGAACCGCTCGGACGAGCGGCTCGCCTGCATTGCGTCGCTGTTGAAGGCCGGTGCGGCGATGGGTCTTCATAGCGCGGTCGCACCCGCACTCGAGCCGCTTCTCGTGGGCGGGCTGCCGCTCAGCAGACAGGTGGCACGCGATCCGATCGAATCCTCCCCGCCACTCCGTCACCGTTCCGATCGCGCCGCATATGACCAGATCGATGTGCTCCTCTTCCGCCGTGGCAAGAGTCTCTTGATGTGCGAGGTGCAACTCGGGCCGCTTCCGCTCGGCGCACTGCTCTTGGCTCGACACGCAAAGGTGGCGACGGATCGTGAGGTGGTGCGCCTCCTCGTCACCGATCGCGCGCTGCTGCCGCTCGCCGAGGCGCGCGTGAAACGAGACGAGCGCCTCGCCGCCGCCTGGGAGGAGGGGAACTGGCACCTCCTCGCAACGGATCAGCTGGCGCGACTCGCACAGCTGTCGAATCCGCGTCTCGCCGATCTTGAACGCTTTCTCGGCGCCGGGCCGGTGGAGCGGAACCACGGCGCGCAACTCGACCTCGGCTCATTCGGTTGGGAGGCCTCATGATGTCTGCCATGGAGCCGATGAACGCAATCTTCCTTGCCGCCACCGTGGGCGTAGGCCCCTTCTGGTTCCTCATGGCGTTTCGACCACGCGCCTCCATCACGCACCGGTTGATGCGTACACCGTGGCCGGTGGTCGTCATCGGACTCGTCTATGCGAGTCTCGTCCTTCCAAACGTCGGTGCGATCCTTGCAACGCTGCTCAGCCCAACGCTTACAGCGATCTCGACGTCGCTTGCAACTCCTGAGGGGAGCCTTGCGGTCTGGTTGCACGTGCTCGCCTTCGATCTCATGGCGGGTCGCTTCATCTGGCTCGACGGACTTGCGCGCGGCGTTGGCGCGCCACTCCGACTTGCCGCCCTGGCCCTCGCGCTGATGTTCGGGCCGATCGGGCTGCTGCTGCATCTCGCCCTCCGCCCTCGCGTCGTGCAGGATCCCGCCCAGCACCTATCCTGATCGCGATGCGCCCACGAGGGGCGCCGCAGCCCGGTTCGCCGGAAGGAGTCCACGTGACCACGCCGCTCTCCGCAAACGACCAGGCCGTCAAGACGCTCGCCGACGATCTCTGGAAGGAGATGCTCGCCGCCTCGCCGCTCTGGGGAACCTTTCTCGGCATCGAGGTGGACGACGGCGCACTGGACGACAACTCCGACGCGGCGCGCCTGCGCGACCGCGCGATGTGGGAGCGGTACGGCAAGGCGGCCGCGGCGATCGGCGACGAGGGGCTCGACATCGAATGGAAGATCACGCGCGACCTGATGAAGGTCGGTGCAGAGATCGCCATTGAGAAAGACAACCACCGCATGGACCTCCTCTCCGCCGTGGACCACATGGACGGCGTCCAAACGCTGCTGCCGCAGATCGCGACCTTCCAAGATGCGACGACGTCCGAGAAGTTCGCCAAGCTCGTGAGCCGTCTCAAGGCCTTCCCGAAGTTCATGGACGGCTACATCGAG
>CAINCM010000169.1 GCA_903847005.1 uncultured Chloroflexota bacterium
CCGTTGCGCGGATCTTCGCGGCAAAGGGTCGACCGACCTTCGATCCGCTGATCGTGCACATTGCTGATCGCGCCGACCTCCCCCGTGTCCTCTCCTTCAGCGCGCTGAGCGACCCACGAGTCACCGCGCTCGCGGATGCGTTCTGGCCGGGACCGCTGACGATCGTCGCCTCGGCCGCAGCGGAGATCCCTGAGCTGGTTCGCGCCGGCCTGAGCAGTGTCGGGGTGCGACTCCCGGATCATCCGATTGCGCGTGCACTGATTCGCGCAGCGGGCACGCCGGTGGCGGCGCCGAGCGCCAATCTCTTCGGACAGCTCTCGCCTACCAGCGCCGCGCATGTGTTGTCGCAACTCGACGGGCGGATCGATGCGCTGGTCGTCGCAGATCCTTCGCAGATCGGCGTCGAGTCGAGCGTGGTCTCGCTGCTCCCGGGCGAGCCGGCGCGACTGCTGCGCCCAGGCGGGATTCCCGCGGAAGCGATCGCGCGTCTCCTCGCCCCGCTCGGTCCACTGGAAGGACCGTCGACGACCGCGCGACCCGACGCTGCACTCCCCGCCCCGGGGATGACCGCGTCGCACTACGCGCCGCGGGCGCGGGTACGGATCCTCGACCTCGACGCACCCGATCTGCACGACCTCGCGCGCGTGGCCCTGCTCGCACCAGACGGCGCAACCCTGGAGCGCATCGGCAGCGCAACCGCAGGTCTCGCCGTGGTGGCACGCGCCGCGCTGAGCGAGCAGCACGATCCGGTGCGTGCGGCATCGCGCCTCTTCGAGCTCCTCCACCAACTCGACGAGGCGTTCGGCGTCGAGCGAGACCCACGCGACACGATCCTGACCACCCCCTATCCTGAGCCAGGACTCGGTGCTGCGATCGCTGACCGTCTCCGACGCGCGAGCGCACAGCGTTGAACGGAGCGACATGACAACACCGCGCAGCAACTGGCTCGCCGATGCGATGAGTGCCGACGCGCTGCGTCGCTTCCCCCAGTCGGTCGTCGGACAGGCGATCTTCGCGGTGGGACTCTCGCTGATGGTGAACGGCGGCATCGGTCTCCCCGGGTGGGAGATCCTCCACCAAGGGCTCAGCTACAAGCTGGGGATCACCATCGGCCAGGCGGCCCAGCTGAGCGGGCTCTTCGTCATCCTGCTCTGGATTCCCATCCGACAGGCACCGGGCCTTGGCACGATCTCCAACATCGTGGTGATCGGCTTCGTGATGGATCTCACGCTGAACGCACTGCGCCTCGCGGGCGTGCCCGACAAGGAGGTGCTCAGCCAGAACGTGCCGGTCGCCGTGGCGCTGACCGTTGTCGGCACGGCGCTCGTCGGGCTCGGATCGGGCATCTATATCGGCAGCGGCAACGGGCCAGGGCCGCGGGACGGCCTGATGACAGGCTTCCATCGCCTCACAGGTCAACCGATCTGGATCGTGCGCACCGCAATCGAGGTGGTTGTTGGAGTTGTCGGGATCGCACTCGGCGGCACGTTCGGTTTTGGCACCATCTGGTTTGCACTCACGATCGGACCGCAGGTGCAGTTCTGGCTCGCGCGGATCGACCCAACGGGTCGGGCACGGCAGCAGTCGCTCTCGGGCAGCCGCCGCTAGCGCGGCAGGATCGCGTCGATCGCGATCGCCGCAAAGATCACCGTGAGATACGTGATGGAGAAGCGGTAGAGCCGCGTTGCGCCGCGCAACAGGCCGTCTCCCAGGACCTCGCTGCGCAGCCGCCACGCACGCAAGAGAAAGACGGCACCAGCGGTGAGGGCAACCGCGAGGTAGACCGCACCCATCCCTGCAACGAGCCAGAGCATCAGGCTCATCACAACGAGCAGGATCGTGTAGAGCCAGATCTGTCGCGCCGTCTCCGCGGGACCGGCGGTCACCGGGAGCATCGGAACCCCCGCCGCGGCGTAGTCGGGGCCGATGCGTAGTGCGAGCGCCCAGAAGTGGGGTGGGGTCCAGTAGAAGACAAGCGCAAAGAGGAGGATCGGCGCGAGCGAGATGTCGCCCGTGACGGCGGCCCATCCGATCACCGGTGGAAGGGCGCCGGCCGCGCCGCCGATCACGATGTTCTGCGGTGTCGAACGCTTCAGGATCAACGTGTAGATCAGCACGTAGAAGCCGATCGCGAGCAGCGAGAGGAAGGCGGCCATCAGCGTCGTGGTAGCGGCGAGGAAGAGGAAGCTCGCCGCACCGAGCAGCGTTGCGAAGCGGAGTGCGGCGCCGACACTGATCTCGCCCGTGACGAGCGG
Organism: uncultured Chloroflexota bacterium; assembly: GCA_903847005.1. Lineage (GTDB taxonomy): Bacteria > Chloroflexota > Limnocylindria > Limnocylindrales > Limnocylindraceae > Limnocylindrus. Next base: position 2,256 of record CAINCM010000169.1, read on the forward strand.
ACGGCCGGCCGTCCGCGTCATCTGCCGATCGATATCTGCATCCACGATGCAGTTGAAGACGTTGGCACTCGCCGCGCTCAGCGTTCCACCGATCAGGGTGCAGAGGATGAGCAGGAGCGGCGGCACCCCTTGCGCGGCGAGGAACATCGCGGGGACGGTGGTGATGAGCAGCAGCTCGACGATGCGCGGCTTTGTCAGCGCGAGGTACGCGCTCAGGATGCTGCGGGTCGCCTCCTTGGTCGCGGTGCCACCAGCGCCGTCGCTCGGCTCGGTGTTCGCACGTCGTGCTTCGAGAAGCGCGATCGCCGCAGCTGCAACAACCAGGATCCAGATCAGCGTGGCGAGCGCAACGTGGAGAGTCTGTGTCCAGGGGGCGAGCTTGGTGAAGATCTGCAGGGCCCCGATGAGGCACTGCACCAGGAAGATCCCGATCGCTGCCGTCAAGAAGCGCCGGGTCTCGCGGGGACTCCCTGGCTCACGGCGTACGATCCAGAGTGCCGACACCAAGATCAGCCCGACGATCCCGGTGGCGTAGCGATGGACGATGTGCGGGGTGGAGAGTTCGGTGACGGGCGGGAAGATCGTGCCCCCCATGAGCGGCCAGTCTGGATAGAGCAGGCCGGTGTCCGTGCCGGTGACGTTCGAACCGAACATCAAGAGCGCGTAGATGGATCCCGCGGCGATCACAGGTGCAATCACGGCGCCGCGCGCCTGCCGGATGCCGCTCAAGCGCTCGGGGTAGCCGCTGCGCGCAAGCACCCAGACCTGCAGTCCGACAAAGGCCATGGCGGTCGCGAGGTGTGCGGTCACCGACTGGCCCGAGTTGAACTCGAGGACCGTCTGTCGACCGAGCCACGCCTGGAAGAGGACGAGCAGCAGCAGTGCGAAGGCGGCGCCCTGGATCGATCGCCGCCCTTTCATCGAGCGGAGGGCGAGAGCGAGCACCAGAAGCGTGAGCAGTCCGATCAGGGCTGCAACGGCGCGGTGGATCCACTCCAACCACGCCTTGTAGTCGTCTAGCGGCGGGATGATCTGTCCGTAGCAGAGCGGCCAATCAGGGCAACCCATCCCGGAGTCTGTCGCGCGAACGATCACCCCGATCACGACGAGTCCGATCGTTGCGCCGAGGAGCGTGGCGAGCGAGCGGCGGAAGGCCTGCATGCGTTGATGATACGCGGCAACTCAAAAACCTGCGGTAGAGTGACACGGTGAGACTGTTGCGCACCCTCCTGCCCCTTGCACTGCTTGCAGGATGCGCAAGCACACCGGAAACCCCGCTGCCTTCGTCGTCCGACACCGCGCGCAGCGGATGTGTCGGCGAGTGGCCTCTTGCGGGGAAGACGGTGAGTTCCGGTCCGATTCCGCTCCTCGCAAACAGCGACCTTGCCGCTGGGGAGAATCGACTCCTTCTCGGACTCGTCGATGCGGAAGGCTTCCCACTCGGCGGACCCGAGTGGTCGCTCACGGTTCAGACGTTCGACATCACAAACGACGGCTGCACGCCGCTCACGCCGCCCTTCGCGCTTCCCTTTGTCTGGTCGATCAACGACGTTCGCGGATTCTTCATTGGGGCCACCGACTTCCCTGCAGGCGCCGAAGAGATCGGGCTCTCGATCGTCGGCGAGGACGCAGACGGCGCGCCGCTCTCCATTCGTTTCACCGCGCGCGTTGCAGCCGTTGGCACCGCACTGCGCCCGGGTGCGATGGCGCCAACGATCGCGACGCCGATTGAGAAGACGAGCGCGCACGGTCTGGCGGGAATCAGCACCGATCCAGATCCGCTCGCGCGGCTCTACAAGTACTCTGCCGCGGACCTGATCGCCGCCGGGACACCCTTCGTGATCGTCTTCGCATCACCCGCCTTCTGCGTTTCGCAGGCGTGCGGTCCGACCATCTCGGTGGTGAAGGCGGCCGCCGCTCGCCATCCGGGCGCCCTGATCCTGCACGTGGAGCCGTACCTCATGGAGTGGAACGGGAGTCGCGCCATCCCCACGCTCGATGCGAGCGGACACCTGCAACCGAACGAGGTTGCCACCGCATGGCGACTCCCCGTGGAGCCCTGGGTCTACACCGTTGATGCCAACGGCGTGATCATCCACTCCTTCGAAGGTGTGATCGGCGACGCAGAGCTCGACGCCGCCATCAAGGAGATCGACGCCGACTAGCGGATTTCGTACTCGCGAGCGGACGCCGCTCCCGCTAGCGGCCGCTGCTCCCCGGCGCTCCGATCGGTTCACCCGCTGCGCAGAGCGGGCACTCGCGCGCGTCATACGTGGGCAGGTCGAGGGTGAGCGCCGCGATCAGCGGGATGCTCTCTCGGCCTGGAGCCTCGATGCTGCGAAGTTCGGGTGAGCGGCTCGCCACCACCGCGGCCGCGATCGGATGAGCGCCAGCGGCGAGGAGCGGCGGGAGGAGCGCTTGAAGCGAGCCGCCCGTGGTCAGGATGTCATCCACCATCAACACGCGGGCACGCGGCGGAATCCGGAACCCACGTCGAAACTCTCGCCGGAGTGTCCCCGACTCGCCAGCCACCTCTTCGGCGAAGATGCCGCGCACGCCGAGGAGCCGACCGATCTCGTACGCAAGGAGCACACCGCCGGTGGTTGGACCGGCCACGAGATCGATCTCCACTGCGGCGGCCTGCGCCACGGCAAGCGCGCGCTCCGCGAGGAGCGCACAGACCTCTGCCGCAGCGTCAGGATGCTGCAGCAACGACCACTTCTCAAGGTAGCGATCGCCATGTCGTCCGCTTTTCAAGAGGAAGTGGCCGCGTTGAAGCGCACCCGTCGCAATGAAGAGTCCCTCCACTCGCCTCGCGCTCAAAGCCTCATCGTGTGACGCGACGGGCGACTGGGGATAGCCATCGGGGGGACGAAGCGGTTCGCGCAGTGGAAGGAGTGGTTCACTCATGGGTGGCAGCCTACTCTCTGCCACGTTGGTTCGCCCCGTCCAGTGCACGTCCGGCGAGTCCGGAGATTCGTTTCAGCCCTCGCGCCGCGGCGGCGCGCCGTGCGGACTCGAGCACCGCGCGCGGCAGGCTCGGATCCGCCCACAGCGCACTCCCCAGGCTCACCGCGACCGCGCCTGCGGAGAAGGCGTCGAGCGCATCGGCCGGCGAGCCGATGCCGCCGCCGCCGATGATTGGGAGTGCCCCGTGCGCGGCGACGATTGCGGCGAGCGCGCGTGGACGAATCAGCGGGCCGGAGAGTTCGCCGAGCCCTTCGGCGAGCGCACCTCCCGTGCGGCTACGGCGCGGAAGGA
>CAINCM010000170.1 GCA_903847005.1 uncultured Chloroflexota bacterium
CGATCCTGATTGCTGGCACCCAGATCTTCGTCGAAGAGCGCGCGCGAATTCAGATCGAACGGAAGCGACAGGCACGTCATCGCAGCATCACATCTGAGGTCACCTTCAAGGCAGATCGGTTCGCGAGTGAACACTTGAAGGAAATCCGCGACGCTGTGGACTCGCAGTTCGACGAGTCGAGCGGTCGAATCGATGAGCTTTACCGCAACATCCGGGCCGCATCGGCTCAGCGTTCGCGCCACCAGACAGAGCTGGAGTTGATCGTGCGCGAGTGTGACCTCGTGATTCTAGGGACCGATCAGAGGCAGATCGAAGGATCACCATAGAGATGGCCGCGCGACGGTCCCGCGTTCAACGCGGGCTCACCGCGGTGCCACAGCGTTGTGGAACCTATCGCCTGATTCTAGTCTGACGGTGTTACGGGGAGGTCTTGTGGGCGAAGTCAGCTACACACCCATCGGTACGGATCGGTTCGAGTGCACAGTCGTTGCCCACGGGCAAAGACTCACGATCAGGGGCTCTTTGAAGAGTCTGGTGCCGGAGCGATCGGGTTCGCGACGACTGGTCTACAACGATTCACTCGTCGAGAGCCTGTTCGCCTACGCGAAGCACGAGCATCAGTACCGACGATTGCGCGCCCCCGAGACGCGAAAACTGCATGGCAAGGAACGCGAACGGTTCTCCAAGACAGCTGCGGCCCTTAGCGAGATGGCCATTCAAGTGACTCAGGATCATCGGTCTGGCTGGTGCTCTTGCTGCCTTCAGCAGGTGGAGAGCTTCCGAGTGGGAGGGAAGAAGTACCAACCTCCTGCATACCTATGCGGAAATTGCGGGGCACCCGTGACACCATGTGCCGTTCCCCGGTGCGGCAACCTCGCCAGACGTTCTCACCGCACAGTTGCTGCCGCACGGTATTGCGCCGAACATAGGCACGACATCGCGGGCTTCGACAAGATGACCGGGGGAATCGACCGGATCGACCAATACCAAGACCTTCTCGACTTTGAGAAACGGAACTTCGCCAAAGGCACCAAATACGCCCTTGCTATCACGGCGACAGCCGTGGCCGTTGCACCCGCTGCCCTCGTCGCCGCCCCCGCAATCGGGGGGGCACTCGGAGCGAGTGCGCTGGGGGGCGGCCTGAGTGGCGCTGCCGCTACGAGCCACGGCCTCGCAATGCTGGGCTTTGGATCGGTGGCGTCGGGAGGGCTCGGCATGGCGGGAGGGACGGCAGTCGTGACGGCTGTGGGCGCCGGACTCGGCGGCGCAATGGGCGCCGTCACAACATCCGCCTACGTACGTACCGACAAGTCATTTCGAATTCAACGCCTGAAGGGCGGAAGCGGAACGCCGGTCCTTGTCGCGAGTGGGTTCCTCACCGAAGGTGACGATGGCTGGGGCAACTGGCGTCAGATCATTGAAGACCGGTATCCCAACTCTCCGGTCTACCGCGTTCACTGGGGATCCAAGGAACTCAAGGCGTTTGCGCTCCTAGGCATCGCCGGCATCGGCAAGGC
>CAINCM010000171.1 GCA_903847005.1 uncultured Chloroflexota bacterium
CTCCACGCGGCCGGAGGATCCCCCGCCTCGCGAGGAGGCAACGCTCCAGTCGAGCAGCTCGATCGTTGCGGCGCTCCCTGTGGCGGCGCGTTTGTCCACGAGCGCGATCAGGTCGGCGTCGGTGAGCTCCTTCTTGATGTCGGCGAGCGCGATCGCCTCGCGGTAGAGCGCATCGAGCGCTTCGCCGGTCAGGTCGTGTCCGAGTTCGGCGAGCTTCGCCTGCAGCCCGCGTCGCCCGGAGAGCTTGCCGATCGTCAACGACGATCCGAGCAGTCCGACCGACTGCGGCGTCATGATCTCGTAGGTGAGCGGATTCTTGAGGACGCCGTCTTGGTGGATCCCCGACTCGTGCGCAAACGCGTTGGCACCGACGATCGCCTTGTTCGGCTGCACCGCGAAGCCGGTCAGGTAGCTGACCAGCCGGCTCGCCGCCGTGAGCTGCTCGGTCTGGACGTGGATGTCGTGCGACTCGAACTGGCCGGGGCGCGTGCGCAGCGCCATCACCACCTCTTCGAGCGAGGCGTTGCCGGCGCGCTCGCCGAGCCCGTTGATCGTGACCTCGACCTGGCGCGCCCCCGCCTGCACTGCGGCGAGCGTGTTCGCGGTGGCGAGGCCGAGATCGTTGTGGCAGTGGACGCTCACCGTGGCGTCGCGTCCGACCAGGTCGACGACGCGCCTCGTGAGTGCGGCGTACTCGCTTGGGATCGCGTAGCCGACGGTGTCCGGAATGTTGACCGTGGAGGCGCCGGCCGAAACGACCGCCTCATAGACCTGCAGCAGATACTCGTGATCCGTGCGGCTCGCATCTTCGGCGGAGAACTCCACCTCGGCGTCGCGCCCGAGTCGCTCGCGCGCATACTTCACCCACCTCACCGCCTCTTCGAGCGCCGCCTCGCGCGTGGTGCGCAGCTTGTGCGTCAGGTGGATGTCCGATGTCGCGATGAAGAGATGGAGGTGCGGCCGGTCAGAGACCTTGATCGCGTCGATGGCGCGCTGCGGGTCGCCGTCCTTGCAGCGCGCGAGCGCCGCGATGCCGATCCCCTTGGTCGACGCCGCGATCTGGCGCACCGCTTCGAAGTCGCCCTCGGACGCGGAGGGGAAACCGGCCTCGATGACGTCGACCTTCAGCTTGGCGAGCTGTCGCGCCACCTCCAGCTTCTCCGCAACGGTGAGTCCGGCGCCCGGCGCCTGTTCGCCGTCGCGCAGCGTGGTGTCGAAGATGCGCACCGCACCCGCGGCGACGCCCGGCCCAGGTGCGCCGTTCACTTCCCCGCACCCTTCTCCGCGGCACCCTGAGCGCCGTCGATGTCGACTTCGACCGGGTTGAGGAAGGTCATCTGCCGGCGAAGCTCTCGGCCCACCTTCTCGATGGGGTGGCCCGAGTTTGCGGCGCGCAGCTTCTTGTAGTTCGGTCGGCCCGCCTCGTCCTCGGCGATCCAGCCCTTGGCAAACGTGCCGTCCTGGATCTCGTTGAGGATCTCCTTCATGCGCGCCTTCACCGACGCATCGATGATGCGCGGGCCGGAGACGTAGTCGCCGTATTCGGCGGTGTCCGAAATCGAGAAGCGCATGAAGTCGAGGCCGCCCCGGTACATCAGGTCCACGATCAGCTTCAGTTCGTGCATCGTCTCGAAGTAGGCGAGCTGCGGATCGTAGCCGGCCTCCACCAGCGTCTCCCACGCGCTCTTCACGAGCTGCGCCGTGCCGCCGCAGAGGACCGCCTGCTCGCCGAAGAGGTCGCTCTCCGTCTCGTCCTTGAAGGTGGTCTCCATGATCCCTGCACGCGTGCAGCCGAGACCGTTGGCGTAGGCCATCACGCGTGCGCGCGCGGTGCCGGTCGCATCCTGGTGCACCGCAAAGAGTGCAGGGACGCCGCCACCGGACACGTAGACGGAGCGAACCAGGTGGCCCGGTCCCTTCGGCGCGACCATGCCCACGTCGATGCCGGCCGCCGGCGTGATCCGCTTGAAGTGGATGTTGAATCCGTGGGCGAAGAGGAGCA
>CAINCM010000172.1 GCA_903847005.1 uncultured Chloroflexota bacterium
CGCGTGCGAACTCGTAGGCCAGCGCCTCGGGCTCGGCGGGCCGTGGGAGTCGCAACAGCGCCCAACGACAGAGACCAACGCCAGAGCTTCGCGATAGGATCGGCGCATGGCCACCGACGTCACGCACCTCGCCCCCGGCGCGTCGGAGTCGACCCGTCCCCCCGTCAGCGAGCCCGCCAACGGCGCCACGGCACACGGTGCGGCCGGCGTGGACTTCAGCGAAGATCCGGGTCTGGTGATGACGAGCTGTGCCAACTGCGGCGCGCAGATGCTCGACCGCAAGTGCAAGCTGATCTGCAGCTGCGGCTACTTCCTCTCCTGTTCGGATTACTACTAATTCACGACGCGGTAGGGAGGACGACATGAGCGAGAAGAGCGGCATCCCGAAGAATCCGGGTCGCCACGACCTCGGCATGCGCGCCACGCTGCTCTTTCCGGATCGAGACATCGTCGAGAAGTCGTATGTGCCGATCATCTACACCGCCTGCCGTACCTGCTACTCCGAGCTTCCGCCCGAGGAGATCTACCGACGCGCCGTCGCCGGCGAGATCGATCCTGCGAAACAGCGCGAGCTTGTCAACCGCGTCATCGAGTCCGGGCACGGCAGCACCATCGAGCACATCGTCTTCACCTTCGCGATCACGGGCGTCACGCGCACCCTGAGCCACCAGCTGGTCCGGCACCGCGCTGGGGTCGCCTTCGATCAGCAGTCACAGCGCTACGTGACCTTCAAGAAGGCGGCCACGATGCTGCCGGGATCGGTGGCAGAGGCAGATGAGACGGTGCGGGCTCGATTCGAAGAGGCGACGCAAGGGGCGCTCGGCCTGTACGGCGATCTCGTTGAGGCAGGGATCCCTGCAGAAGACGCGCGCTTCGTCTTCCCGAACGCCACGCGCACGAACCTCATCATGACCGTCAACCTCCGCGCGCTGATCCACATGTCGGGACTCCGCCTCTGCACCATGGCGCAGTGGGAGATCCGCCGACTCTTCCAGCTGATCCGCCACGAGGTCTTCGCGGTGAGCCCCTTCCTCGGGAGCTTCCTCGCCCCGAAGTGCGTGCCGCTCGGCTATTGCGACGAATCGGGGAACAAGGACGGGCACTGCCCCATCCGACCGCACAAGGACCAGGTGCTCGGCGCATGGGCCGAACGCGCCGCAGCCGCGAAGGCGAACGGTCGCGCGCTGCCGATCGCGGAGTAACGCGCGGGAACAGCGCAGCGGTCGCCTGCGAAGATCGCGCAGGAAGAGTTGCACCCGAAGTGACCGATCCGATGTCGGGGGCGACGCTTGCGCGCCGGGTCCCCTCCGCTGTGGGATCGGATCGAGTCACTCAAGCCGAATGGCCGAGTTCCCTGGCGACCCTCCGCTCCAACTGCACAAGTAGCCTTGTGCGTTGGTGGTCCTTCACCAGCTCTGATCGTTGCCGATCAGTTCGATCCCGTCATCACCGCAGTCCGTTCCGCCTGGCCGATTGCTCGGTCGGCGGTGTCACCGCTGGCCTCTTCGGGCTACGAGGAGCATCCCAGTCGCACCGAGCCGAGTGAAGGCAGTTATCCACCAACTTACTGTTCTGTTACGAGGACTTCTCCACGCCTGGCGCGCGTGCAGGTCGGGATTGTGGACAACCCTCGAGGGCCG
>CAINCM010000173.1 GCA_903847005.1 uncultured Chloroflexota bacterium
CCTCGGGAGCTTCAGCGCCTGCATGAACACGGTAAACGCGACGACATCCTCTTCTGCGAGTGTCAGCAGTTCGCCGCGTGCCGCCGCCGCGCGCTCGAGCGCCGTTCGCTGTACCGAAGCGTGCTCACCCGCACCCTTGGCAAGCGAAAGGCCCGCCACCATCTCGACGAGCGCCGCGCCCATCGCACCGGTCAGGCCGGCGGCGGATCCGCCGCCGGGTGTCGGCGTGGCTGCGGCAAGCGCTGCAAGGTAATCGGAAAGAGACGTCGACGGCAGGTCCTTCATGCAGCGAAGCCTATCGCACGCAAGCGAAGGTCAATCGGCCTCGTATTCGCTGGCGCGGCTGCTGTGCTTTCGCGCGAGCGAGAGCGCGATCGCGAGCGAGAGTACGAGACCGGCAAGCGCACCGAGTTCGTACAGGAGCGGCGAGATGTCCCTGCCTGCGACCAGCCACTGCTCAACCTGTGCTGTTGCGATGAGGATCCGCCGGACGACCGCAACGAGTCCGATGATGAGGAACGGCTCGAGGATGAGTTGCGAGCGGGCGAGGGAGATGCGCAGCGTGTAGATGAGCTCCGCAATGATGAAGATCAGGAGAACGCGGTCAAGGATCTTGAGCGCCGACTCGACGCCGCCCGACTGTACGCCGGCCGCAATCTCGTGGACGACTTCGCCTCCGATGATGAGCACGGCCACCAAGAGGACCGCGGCGAGTGTGAGGTCGAGAACGATCTCAACGAGGCGCAGCGCAGAGCGCGCCGACTCAACGGGGCCCTTGCCGCCTGACACTCGTCTCGTAGAACGTTTCTGCTCTGACACGGGCGTAGTGTGGCACGCCAGGCCGCGAGCGCGAGCGGCGTGAGCGACTATGCGTGACTGAGGAGCCCCCCAGCCGGTTCGAACGTCGAGGCGAACGGAAGCGTGGCCCACGAATCGTCAAACGCCTCGATCGTCCAGGCCCCGCTGCGGCGCGAGAAGGCGAGAACGATGGTTGCATCCTCGGTCTCCAGCTCCCAGAGGGTGCGCGGGCCACGGTCTGCACGGTAGGCCCCGTGCTCGTGACGCACGGCGAGGACCTTGGTCACCCTGCGCACGATCCCCTCGAAGGCGACCGCTCGCGGCGACCCCGTCCACCAGTGCGCGGTCACCTTGACCGCTACCGGCGCAATCTGCTGCATTGCCATTTCGTGCCTCCCGCCCCTTCGGGCTCCCCTTGCGGGGCCTGCTGCGAACTAGAACATCTGTTCGGCACGGTTAGTGTCATAGAACATCTGTTCGCTGTCAAGGGGTAGTTTTCGCAGGTATGGGAGAATCCCCGCACCAGCGCGGGGGCCCCTCCCCGCCCCGAAGGAAGGAGCGCATCGTGAAGGTCATCCTCACCACCAACGTCCCAAAGGTCGGCAAGGCAGGAGAGCTCAAGGAGGTCGCCAGCGGGTACGCCCGGAACTACCTGATCGCGAACGGCCTGGCCATCCCTGCGATCGGCGGGGCGGCGAAGCGGGTCGCCGCTGAGATCGCCTCTCGCGCGACCAAGGTCGACCGCGCCAAGCATGAGGCAGAGGAGCACGCCAAGCAGATCAGCGCCACCGCGATCACGCTCGGCGTGAAGGTGGGCGAGGGCGGAAAGCTCTTCGGCTCCATCACGAACAAGGAGATCGCCGACGCACTCGAGCGCCGCGGCATCGACGTGGAGAAGCACCAGGTGCTACTCGATGAGCCGCTCAAGCAGCTCGGCACCTACAAGGTGCAGGTAAAGGTCGCCGCACACCTCATCGCCGAGGTGACGGTCACCGTCGAGCCGAAGAGCTAAGCGCGCCGCGGAGCGCAAGTCTAGGCAAGTCGGTGCCCGCCAACGCATCAGCGGCGCGCAGCATCCTGCATGTCGACCTCGACGCCTTCTTTGCGTCGGTAGAGATCCACGACAATCCGGCGCTCGCCGGCAGGCC
>CAINCM010000174.1 GCA_903847005.1 uncultured Chloroflexota bacterium
AGACGGTGGACGAGTCCGGGACGCGCAACGCCGGCGATCCCCGGGAGATCCTCCACATGATGCAGGAGCGCATTCACCAGCGTCCCGCTCGCATGGCCAGGGGCTGGGTGCACCACGAGTCCCGCCGGCTTGTTGACAACAAGGATGTCCTCATCTTCATAGACGACGCTGATCGGAATCTCCTCCGCGATGAGCTGTGCGTCAGCGACCGGTGGGATGGAGAGGTGCAGCGTCGCCCCTGGAATCAACGTACTGCTCGCGCGAACCGGTGTCCCGTCCATGGTGAGCCGCCCCTCGCTGATCAACCGCTGGACAAACGATCGAGAGAGTCCGCACCGATCAGCAACGAATCGGTCAGCACGCTGCCGCGCCGCCTCGGGAGGAATCGGAAGGTCGATCTCTCGCGCCTCGCTCATCGATCCGCCCGCAACGGGTCGGCCTTGGGGCGGAGTGCTGCGACGAGGATCAGCAGGATCCCGAGGCTGATCCCCATGTCCGCAACATTGAACGTCCAGAATCGCAGGCTCCCAACACCGAGGTCGATGAAGTCAAGGACATATCCCATGGCGATACGGTCCAGCAGGTTGCCGAGCGCACCTCCGATCAGGAGACCAGTCGCTGCGGTCAGCACGGATGGGCGGCGACTCCCCTCTCGCTCGTGCATCAACAGCAACAGGGCGACGACGCCGAGGCTGAGGAGCGCCAGGATCGGCGCGCTGCCTTGAAAGAGACCGAAGAGTCCGCCACGGTTCTCGCTGCGGATCAGTTGAAGGGTGCTCCCAAGAATCTGCCGCGGCGTCCCGTCGCTCAAGAGCTCCGGGAGTGCCATCTTGCTGATTCGATCGAGTGCGAAGACGGCGCTCGCGACACCGAACAACAGTGGGCGCCTCATCCGGCGGCACGTCGAATGTAGAGATCCGCTTCGCCCGTGGAGAGCGTCACGCTCGAACGCTCCCACCCGTCGAGCCTCATGCCATCACGCTCCCCGAGTCGACAGTGCAGCGCACCCACCGCACTCGAGATCTCCGCTTGGTGACGCTCGATGGCGCTCGAGGCACCTCGGATCTCCATCTCCACGCGGTCCTCACGCTGGAGTCCCGCGTTCTTGCGCAGCTCCTGCAGCGCGCGAATCAACTCTCGTGCGTCCCCCTCGAGGATGAGTTCGGGCGTCAGGGTGGTGTCAAGCTCAACGATCAAGCCGTCATCCTCTGCAACATGCTGACCCTCGCGCGGGACCGCTTGAATCTCGATTTCGCCCGCTGACAGGTCGACTCCGGCGATGCGCGCCCCACCACCTGGGAGGAACTCCACCCTCCCGTCCCGTGCAGCATGCATCACCAGTTGCGTGGATGCGCCAAGGCGCTTCGCCACCTTCGGCAGGAGCACCTTCACGCGGCGCTCGAATAGTCCAGACGCATCATCGACGCTCTCCACACGCTTCACGTTGAGTTCATCGGCAAGGATCTCCTTGAGTGCATCGGCCTCGCCGCCTTCGACCTGCAGGACGACTCTGGCGCGAGCGAGCGGTTGGCGAGTTCGGATACCCGCAGCACTCCGCACGGACCGACCAAGTTCTGCCGCTCGAATGGTCCGGTCCATTGCGCCCTCCAGCGCACTGTCGCGCCAGCCCGCACTCTCCTCACTCGGCCAGTGCAACAGGTGGATGCTGCTCGGCGCACC
>CAINCM010000175.1 GCA_903847005.1 uncultured Chloroflexota bacterium
TCCGCTCAACGGTGCGGAGAGCAGCTCCACGATGCTGACCGCAGCAACGGCAGAGGCGAGTGCACCAAGGAAGGTGATCGCGACCTGGATGACGGCCAGGAAGCGACCTGGATCTCGAAGGAGCCGCTGCGCACGCAGGGCGCGCCGATCTCCTTCGTCGGCAAGTTCGCTCAGGCGCGTTCGACGCACGCTCACGTAGGCGATCTCCACCGCCACGAAGAAGCCGTTGAGGATGATCAACAGCAGGATGAGGCCAAGATCGGCGATCACAGAATTCATTGCCTACGCTCCGCCAACCGTGCGTGCAGGAACTCCGACCACGAGTGCTCCCGCGGGCACATCCTTGAGTACCACTGCTCCCGCACCCGTCTTCGAACGGTCGCCCATGGTGAGAGGGGCCACGATCAGCGTGCCGACGCCCGTGAACACACCCGCCCCGATCTTCGTGGCGTGCTTCTTCTCGCCGTCGTAGTTCGCGGTGATGGTCCCCGCACCGATGTTGCTCGCCTCGCCCACGATGGTGTCGCCAAGGTAGGAGTGGTGCCCCACCTTGACCTTTGCGGCAAGTGTGGTTGCCTTCAGCTCGGCGAAGTTCCCGACATGCGAACCCGCACCGATCGTGCAGCCCGGGCGAACGTGTGCAAACGGCCCGACATCGACGCCGTTGGCGATCCTGGATGAATCGATGTCGCTTGCCCGAATAGTGCAGCCTTCGCCGATCTCGCTCTCCCGGATCCGCGAGCCCGCTTCGATGCGTGTCCGCGCACCGATCGAGGTGTTGCCACTCAGCATCACGTTTGGCTCGATCATGACGTCCGCAGCGATGCTCACGGTCGGCTCGATCCACGTCGTGGTGGGATCCATCATGCCGACGCCGCGCTCGAGGTGCGCCGCATTGATCCGCTCGCGGAGTGCAGCAGACGCATCCGCGAACTGGCGCCGATCGTTCACGCCTTCGAGGTCGACCCCGCTGCCGAGAAGCACGGGGGCCGGCTTCCCCTCTTCCGCGGCTCGAGCAACAAGGTCGGTGAGATAGATCTCTCCGCTCTCCGTCGACGGGGAGAGAGCGCTCAAGGCGACCTCGAGCCACGCGCGTTCCACGGCGTAGAGGCCGGCGTTGACCAGATCGTTGGCACGCCCCTCCTCCGTTGCGTCTCGCTCCTCCACGATTCGCACCGCCCGGCCCTCGTTGTTCAGCTCGACGCGACCGTAGCCCGTGGGGTCGTCGGCGTGGAATGCGGAGAGCGCGATCGGCGTGCGTGCCGCACGGCGCGTCGCGATCAGCGCGCTGATACTGCTCGGTTCAAGGAGCGGAGTGTCGCCGCAGGCGATGAGGACTTCGCTGACCCCTGCAGGCAGTGCAAGCAGCGCACAGCGTACGGCGTCACCGGTCCCCCTCGGCTGCAGCTGCTCTGCGCGAAGTGTCCCGACGGGGGCGAGTGCGTGAAGCGACGCGGTAGCCGGTGAGAGGAGGAGGAGCGCCGGGTCGTTCAGGGCGCTGCGCGCCGCCTCCACGACCCAGAGCGCCATCGGTCGGCCCAGGAGCGGGTGGAGGACCTTCGGCTGGGCGGCGTGCATCCGCGAACCGACTCCAGCAGCGAGGATGATGGCCGTCACGCCCGATAGGCGCTCCGGCCCAGTACTTGAGGGTGTCATCTGGAGGAGAGTCTAGCCGACCCTCTGGGCGATCGCCTCGATCTCCACCAGCCCCCCCTTTGGGAGCCCTGCGACCTGCACGGTTGAGCGTGCGGGGTACGGCTCGGAGAAGGTTCGACCGTAAATCTCATTCACCGTCGCGAAGTCGGCGAGGTCGACCATGAAGATGGTGCATTTGACCACGTGCTCGACGCCGAAACCGGCAGCAGCCAGAAGCGCGCGCAGATTGACGAGTGCCTGTTCCGCTTGGGCGGCAACGCCGTCGCGGAGCGCGCCCGTCGCCGGATCCATGCCGAGCTGTCCAGAGCAGAAGAGTAGGTCGCCTGACGCGATCGCTGCGCTGTACGGACCGATCGCCGGGGCAACGCCATCCCCACTCACTGGTCGCTTCATTGGTCACTCCTCTCTCAAGACAGGAACTCTGTTGCCGTGACGAGAACACCGCCTTCGGGAAGCGCAAGGTCGCCGCGGTCGATCGCCGCTTCGACGAGTGCGCCAGCCTCCGAGGCTTCGTCCAGCGAAGGATAGAGGAGAAAGAGGGTCGGTCCCGAGCCTGAGAGAGCAAGCGGGCGGCCGAGGAGGCGGCGCAGCGCGTGGTCGAGGGGGCGCAGCCATGGGGTGATGGCTCGGGCGGCAGCGAGGAGGTCGTTCGCCGAGGCGAGAGCCGCCGAACGCTGCAGGAGTGCCGGTGTGGTGAGGCCGGCGAGTGCCTCGCTCGCGAGATGCTGCGAACTCACGAGAGCGGCACCATGCGAATCACCTCTGATGCCGGCGGCAAACGCCGCAAACACATCCGGCGTCTTGATCCCCTCGCGCGCGCTGATCAAGAGCACGCCTGGCGCCGGCTCACTCCACGGCGCAAGCGGCGTGATTCGCTCGCCTCGCCCCTCCATCAGCACAGGACCGCCTGGGATGAAGAGCGGCACATCTGATCCGACGCGTGCCGCAACCCGCATCAGCCGATCCTCTGCCAGTTCTACGTCGCACAGCTCGAGCGCCCCGCGCAGTGCCGCCGCAGCGTCGCTCGAGCCTCCGCCAAGTCCCGCGGCAACGGGGAGCCGCTTCTCCAGCACGATGTCGAGCGGCGGAATCGGCAGCTCTTTGCGCAGCTCGCGCAACGCGGTGCGCACGAGATTCTCTCCCTCTCCGCTGATCGGAATGCCCGCACAGTGCAATTCGTCATCCGTCCCCTCGTCACCGAGAAGCCGTAGCGTGAGGTGGTCGCTCGCGCGGAGCGGCGCCACGATGCTGTGGAGATCGTGGTACCCGTCATCGCGGCGACCGACAACCGCAAGGGTCAGATTCACCTTGCCCGGGGCATCGACCTCGATCCAGTGGACGCGTCCTGCGCCGACGCGTCCGCGGCGAGCGGAGGGCGCTCCAGGCAGCGTGCGCA